>JAJUGC010000020.1 GCA_029268325.1 Gammaproteobacteria bacterium
ACTTTTCTACGGCGCCATGCTGGTGATGGCCATCTACAACTTCCTGATCTTCATTGCGATTCGGGATATCAGCTACTTCTACTATGTGATGTATGTCCTCTCGACGACCCTGCTCCTCGCGGGCATCCAAGGGATCACCTTCAAGTATCTCTGGCCCAACACCCTTTGGTTAAACGACACCAGCCTGGTGCTGGCCCTCAGCGGCATGATCTTCTTCCCCACCCTGTTTTTCCGCAGTTTCCTGCAGATTCCGCAAACCCGACCGATCCTGGCAAAAATTCTGCTGGGCTTTGCCGCCCTGGCAATTCTCACCGCGATCGGCGCCTTCCTGCTCCCCTACCGCATCATGATGGTGACTACCATGATCATCGTGATGCTGGCAATCCTCATGGGATTCTGGGTCGGGATCTTACGCTGGCTGGACGGCTACCATGCGGCCAAATACTTCAACCTGGCCTGGGCATCCATGCTCGCTGCAGGGCTTATCCTGGCATTTAACAAACTCGGCCTGCTGCCCCGCACCTGGTTTACGGAGCATGTCGCCCAGATTGGAGCAACTCTCGAGGTCATCCTGCTGTCCTTCGCCCTGGCCCATCGCATCTCCCACGAACGTCAGATGCGGGAACAAGCCCAGCGAGAGTCCGCCCTAGCCCAGCAAAAACTGCTGGAACACCAGATTCGGACCAATGAGGATCTCGACCGGATCGTGCGCCAACGCACCGAGGAGCTTGAAAAGGCCAATGCCAAACTGAAACAGATCAGCGCCACCGATGGCCTGACCGGCCTGAAAAACCGGCGCGCCTTTGAGGAACTGTTCGAACTGGAGTACAAACGGGCTTATCGGGAGAAGACCCCCATTGCCGTCATCATGGTCGACCTGGATCACTTCAAGAAAATCAACGACCAGTACGGCCATCCCTTCGGCGACAAATGCCTGGTGAAAGCAGCAGAGATGATTCGTACCAATATCCGGCGCCCACCAGATGTAGCCGCCCGCTATGGCGGTGAAGAATTCATCCTGTTGCTGCCTAATACGGATCTCGAGGGGACCCTCTGTGTTGCCCATAACATCCTGGAGACTTTTATGAGAACAGAGGTGCAGGATGGCGATATCAGCCTAACCATGACCGCAAGCCTGGGCGTTGCCTGCCATGTGCCGGATGACCAGACCAGCCGCGAAGCCTTGCTTCGGGAAGCCGACCAGTATCTGTATCAGGCGAAAGAAAATGGCCGTAATCGTGTGGAGTGGAAGCAAGACTAAAAAACAGGCTGGGATCCAATAGTCCGGTGCCAGCCAGAGTTGGCTGGCACCGGACTGCGCCTGTTACTCGCCGTCCTGTTTGTCGCGACGACGACGTTGCAAGGCCAGCGCAGCAACGCCAAGCCCCAGCAGTGCCGCAGTAGCAGGCTCCGGAACAGAAACGGGCGGCTTGTCCGGTTTGGGGGGCTTGGGCTTGTGTGGCTTACCATATCCACCGGCCATGGCGGACGTGCTCAGGGCGATACCGAAAACGACTGCTAATGGCTTTGCAATCTTCATCATTTTCATATCTTCCGTGCCTCATTCATTGAGTGGTTTATTGTTACTCTCAACAGTTACTCCTCCATGAGAGCACCAGCCATAGAGCAGCTTCCGTGCACACAAACAAAAATCCGTTTTGTATCAATAGATTGAGAAGAGCCTCTTAGCAACGAAAGCGGCTTAAACAGGGTCTGCTGTAAAGGTTTTTTGACAATCTGTACTGTTCTAAAGAAGAGCTTTTCTCCCCCTTACCCAACAAGGCCCCGCCCCGCCCGTACCTTACCGTTAGCGCCTGCACAGCACCCTCCAAATACTTGCGTATAAAATCCTGACAAAAAGTCTGTTAACCTTCTCACAACCTCAAAATTTTTTTAGTCTTCACCAGGACAGGGGGATCCAAATAAGGTTGCTAGCCCATGAACCCTAAAGCCGTGAGCAAAAGCCTGGGTTGAGGCACCACCTAGCCGGTGCAACTCTGGGTTTGGGATCTGGTTTCACGGGAGCCGGCACTTCATCTGTGAAATGCCGGCTCCGTTCCTTCAGGGGAGCCTCAAGAGGAGGCAGCCGATGGCAAAGGGCGCGATGCTGCGGAGGCCCGGGCCGGGCGGACAAACTCCAGCTCCGAACCGGCCAGCGCTCCGAAGCGGAAGCTCAAGAAGTCCAACAGATAATTCTGGTTCAACCGCCAGGGCGCCCGGTCACCCTGTTTGGGAAGCCACTCCAAAGCCCGCAGCACATAGCCGGATTTAAGGTCGAGGATCGGCTCCTTCTGCACCTCACCTTGTTCCCGGGGTACACAATAGCCATAGCCCTGGCGATCCATATAGTTGAGCAGCCGGCATACATAGTGGCTGGCCAGGTCCGCCTTCAAGGTCCAAGAGGCATTGGTATAGCCCATGATCAGGGCCAGGTTGGGGATATTGCTGAGCATGCTCCCCCGGTAGTTCAGAGTCTGGGACAGGTCCACTTGGGCTCCATCCATCCAGACTTCCGCTCCCCCCAGAATCAGCATGTTCAATCCCGTGGCGGTGACGATGATATCCGCCTCCAGCTCTTTGCCCGACTGCAAGCGGATGCCCTGTTCGGTAAAGGTCTCGATTTGATCCGTCTCTACCGAGGCCTGGCCCTTGCGCAGGGCCCTGAACAGGTCGCCGTTGGGCACCAGGCACAGGCGCTGCTCCCAAGGGTTATAACGGGGATTGAAGTGGGTATCGATATCGAACTGGGGCCCCAGCTGCTTGCGCAACTGGGACAGGATCAACTTACGGGCCAGTTGCGGATAGCGGCGGCAGAAGTTGTAGAACAGCGTCTGCAAGGACACATTCTTCCAACGGGTCAGATGATAGGCCGCCATGGGAGGCAGGAACCGGTCCATGGCTCGGGCGATGTAGTCCACATCCGGCATGGAAACGATATAAGTGGGCGAGCGCTGCAGCATGGTTACATGGCTTGCCTCTTCCGCCAGGGCGGGCACCAGGGTGACGGCGGTTGCACCACTACCGATTACCACCACCCGCTTGCCCCGGTAATCCAAGTCCTGGGGCCAGTGCTGGGGGTGCACGATTTGCCCTTTAAAGCGGGAGCTGCCCGGGAATTCCGGCGCATACCCCTGGTCGTAGCGGTAGTAACCGCTGCAATTGATCAGGAAATTGCAGCTGAACTCTTGCTGCTTGCCCTGGTGATCCACTTCCACCGTCCAGGCCGCCTCGCCACTCGACCAGGACAACCGCTTGACCCGGTGACCATAGTGTATTTTCTGGTCAATTCCGTATTCCTGGGCGGTTTCTTCCACATAGCGCAAAATGGCGGTGCCATCGGCGATCGCCTTGCCCTGGCGCCAGGGCCGGAAGGAATAGCCCAGGGTGTACATGTCTGAGTCGGAACGGATACCCGGATAACGGAACAGGTCCCAGGTTCCGCCTAACTTGTCCCGGGCTTCCAGGATTGCATAGCGCTTGCCCGGACAATAGGTCTGCAAATGCCAGGCCGCACCGACGCCGGAGAGACCGGCGCCGATAATCAGCACATCAAAGTGGGTCTTGGACATAAGGCACCTTTTCCTTGATCAGTCTTCGGCCAAGTATTCCTTCTTGACCTTCTCACGTTGCTCTCGCCCATCATACTGGGACGGATGGAAATCACGCCGATAGTACTGGAGGTAGGCGGGAATCATTTTCCGGAAAACTCCCGGCCGCCCCCAAAAGTAATTCAGTCCGCCCAGCCACATCTTGAAATCGGTCATGCGTCCCGAGTGGCGCATCAGGAGAATCATATCCAGGGTGGTGAAGGTCACGAAATTAAACGTGGTCGCCACCATTTCCGACAACCGGATCCACTCATTGTTCGATACGGTTTTAAAGACATCGAAAGCCACTGACTTGTGCTCGGCTTCCTCAATCGCATGCCAGGCCCAGAGCTTGGCCATCCGCGGGTCCATGGAGCCCAGCTCCTCAAGGTTGAGCATATAGTGCTCCGCCATGATGGCCGTGAAATGCTCGAGGGCCGCCGTTTTCGCCAATTGCCGCTCCGGCGACAGGTACTTGCGATACAACCGCATCATCTTGCCCACATCCTGGTGGATGCGGGAGACCGGATAGCCCCGGGATTCAATCCACTCGTTGAGGGCATGGTGTTCCTTTGAGTGGTGCCCCTCCTGGCCGATAAAGCTACGGATCGCCCGTTTCAGCTCTGGATCCTGGATCCGGTCCTGAAAATAGCGGACCGAGTCGATGAAAAAGCGCTCCCCTTCCGGAAAACCTCCGGACAGGGCATAGGCAAGTACGGTGCGAAATGGATCATTCGCGTACCAGAACTCGGGGATATCTTCAGGAAACTCAAAGTCCATGGGGCGGACTTTCAAATCATAGGACGGCCTGGTGCCGGACTGGGATGAGGCGATAGCGGTAACGCTCATGGCGGCTGCTCCTTGCAAGGTGAGCAATGATCCTGCCGGTCATTGCGCAAAATGGCCTAATAGGGTAAATACCTGAGTGGCCCATCAGCCAAATTCCCGCGACTGGGCCACTTCTTCAGTTCATCAGAGTATTTGCTCCAGTAGGGAAAGCGTGAGAGGCTAGTGGGACAATAAGCTTGTCATTTAAGGCCAAACAATCATAACGACCATGCCTTACCCTGAGATCCACGACCTACACATGCCCGTGACCTACCCGCAAATCTACCTGGATCTTGCCCAGGAGCGCGGAATCACGGCCGAACAGGTCCTGCACAAGGCCGGCCTGGAGCCCGCCTTGTTCGCCGATCCCCAGGGCAGGATCCCCCTGGCCCACCACTTCCGGCTGGTCACGGCCATTGTCGAACTCACCCAGGATCCGGGAATCGGCTTCGAGCTCGGCTGCCGCTCGCCCGTTACCGTCCATGGCAGCCTGGGCTATGCCCTGCTCTGTTGCGCCACCCTTGAGGAAGCCACCAAACTGTTGCAGCGCTTCTGGGAGCTCCGGGCCAAGGGCCTGGGCTTTTCCTACCAGTTGCAGGGGGAGTGGAACGTCATCAGCTTCTATTCAAAGCTTCCCTTGTCCGGCCAGCTCCGCAGGCTGGTCTTCGATTTCATCCTCACCAGCGTCTATCGCGGCATCCAGTTCCTGGCCGGCCCCTTGGAAGCCCCGGGCGAGATTTGGTTCGACTATCCGGAACCGGACTATTACAGCCGCTTCAAGCACCGCCTGCCCCCCATTCGCTACAACATGGCTGAGCTACAGATTCGTATTCCCGGTCCGGACCTAATGCACCAACGCCTGCCACTGGCCAACCCTGAAGGCCTCAGCCTGGCGATCGCCCAATGCGAGCGGGAATATGCCCTGCTGGGTGAAGGGTGCGAAGATGTGCTGACCCGGGCCAAAACCCTGCTTAACCTCTCTGGCGACGGCTACCCCTCACTGGATGATTTGGCAAGCCAACTCAACCTGTCGCCCCGCAGCCTCCGTCGCCAGCTGCAAGCCCAGGGCAGTAGCTACCGGCGCCTGCTGGAAGAGGCTCGCCGGCGCGATGCCATCAACCTGCTCACCAAGCCTGAGCTGGAAATCCAGAAAATCGCGGAGCTGCTTGGCTATACGGATCCGGCGAACTTCACTCGGGCCTTTCGCCAGTGGACAGGCAAGTCTCCCAGCCAATATCGGAAGCTGCTAACGTCCACTTCCTAAACTGGCGGTAATCTCGTTTTAGCCCTCTATTGCCCCTCAAATCCCTGCCCTGTCACCTTTTTCCATTCGTGACGTCAGCTTTCTTTACACCTTTTTGTCGACTGTAAGCATCTCTAACATAACGTGAACTGGATCACTAAAGCAGTGTGACCAGGCCCTGCTGTCAGCTCTAGCCGATGTTTATATTAGGAATGACGCTGCAGCTACTATCTATGACAGGAATGTAACGAGGAAGAGGGATTTGCTATGAAAAAGCTGGGAAATATGCTCGTTCTGGCCACTTCTGTAATGTTCGCGTCAGCTGCAAATGCGGCGCTGATCGAAGCGCAGGGAGGCGATAGCTGGACGATTGCCGGCACCAATGGACAGATCAACGATTATGGCCTGGAAGGCGCAACCGGCACGGTGGGCAGCACCATTGTCTCCACCTCTGATGCACCGATCCTGCTGACCTTCGAGTATCTGTTCAAGGAGGCGGAGTTCACCAATGGCTTCTACGTCAATGGTGCGCAGGTGTTCAGCACAGGGTCCAGCAATTATGGTGACACCCACCAGATTACCTGGACCGGCACTGGGGCGCTGAACTTCCATTTCACGCCTGGCACTCTCGGCATTGTCACCAACGCGGGAAATGATGGCGCCGATCCGGCCAACTTCTGGACCCAGTGGGACGGCGTCAGCAACAGCCTGATCATTGCCCTGGATGACAGCGGTAACCGCAACGACGATGACTACGATGATATGATCATCCGTATCACCGCCACCCAGCAAGTACCGGAGCCGGCCACCCTCGCCCTGTTCGGTATGGGTGCCATTGGCCTGGCCCTAGCCCGTCGCCGCAAGCAGTAAGCCTCTAGCAGTATGAGTATGCACGGAGGAGGATTCGCCTCCTCCGGCATCGTCCCTGCATAGCTCAACCTCCCTCGCGGATCCCCCCCTCACCGCGACCACGTCCGGCTCTCACCGCCAAACAGGTCACAAAACCACCCGTTTCGGCACTTTAGTGCCCAAACTAGGATAAGAGTCACATTAACCGGCTTATCATTTCGTAACACTACAGCTCAATATAAACGCGTACCTGTTCCTGCTAGCTTTCTGGGACTGCAGTCAATATCTAGCGACCGCCAGAATATACCTGTGCCCTATGAAAACTCCGCTTCCCTCGCCAGCAGCGCGCACTAACGCCGCCTTACCCGATCCGCCAGGCCCCTGCACGATTATCCGTTCCGGCTTACTGGCACGACTGGATCAAAGTAACCAATTTCCCATCACCTTGATCCTGGCACCGGCCGGCTCCGGCAAATCCACCCTGCTGCGCCAGTGGCAAACAATGCGGCCTTCGCGCAAAAGTGTGCGACTGAGCCTGCAGGTGCAGGATCGCGACCCGGTCCATTTTCTACGCCGCCTGATCAATGGCATTCGCCAACTAAGTGACGACTTCGATATTTCTTCCTGCCTACCCTTCGACCTGGAGAGCACTCAAGCAACCGAGCCCTTACTCCAATTAAGCCACCGAATCTTCGATGGGGTGCGCGGGGAACTCTTTATTCTCCTCGACGACTTCCAAGTTCTCGACCAGTCTCCGGTCCCTCAGCTCATAGCAGGCTTGGTTGAACAACTGCCAACCCCGATCCACCTTTGACGAAGCCCCTGGATTTGCAAGACTCCTGGAGCAAACCCTACAGGATATCGGGCAACCACTCCCCGAGTCCTATCGGAATAACTATCCGGACATTTTCATGACTGCTGGCCCCAAAGGCACCGCCCCATCCCAAACCATCAGCCTCACCGGCAAGGAGCAGGAAATTATGGAGCTTCTGGTGCGCGGCCTGGACAACAGCAGCATCAGCAAGCAGACCGGCATTGCCCTGTCCACTACCAAGTGGCACCTGAAGAATATCTACGCCAAACTGGGGGTATCCAACCGTACCGAAGCCATCAGGTTACAATCCTCTCAGGCCTCGGCGCGGAACCGGCCCGGCTAGCCGCTTCCGGCACAACCACAGCCGCGCCGTTGCCCTCTCAACCCCCTGATTCAGGCTGGGTCACAAAGCCGATACGCACGACCCCCTGGCGATGGGCTTCAGCCATGACTCGGGCAATGGGATCATAGGGAGTGGCCTTGTCGGCCCGCAGCCGTAACTCCACTTCTGGGTTTTCCTGAGCCGCCTGTTGCAAACGGTCGGCCAGCTCGGCTTCCAGCACCGGCTGGTCGTTCCAGTACAGCAACCCATCTGCGGTAATGGCCACGGTGATCTGCTTGGGATCTTCTTCCAACATCTCACTGGATGCATGCGGCAACTCTACCTTGACCGCATGACTCAGCACTGGTGCGGTGATGATGAAAATCACCAGGAGCACCAACATCACGTCAACCAGCGGAATGATGTTGATCTCCGACATGGGAGTATTCTGGTCGTTATTGAAGCCACCGAATGCCATGGGTTCAGCTTCCTTCTCTCAGACGTACCACTTGCCCGCTTTCCTGGGCCTTCGGTGCCGGCACCGAAAGCAGCTGGGCGTGGAGGTCATGGGCAAATCCATCCAGTTGTGCGGAAATCAGGCGGTTCTTGCGGTTGAATGCATTGTAAGCGAGTACCGCCGGCAACGCCGCAGCCAAACCTGCCGCAGTAGCCACCAGCGCCTCCCCCATGGGACCGGCCACCGTCTCGAGATTGGCATTTCCCTGGGCCGCAATGCCCACCAGGGCGTGGTAAATCCCCCAGACCGTCCCGAACAAGCCGATAAAAGGTGCCGTACTACCTACGGACGCCATGATCGTCAGTCCAGACTCCAGGCGCATGGCTGCCTGGCCCATTCCATTGCGGATCGCCCGCACCAGAAACTCATCCAGACCACAGGAAGCGCCCAGGGTACGATCCGCATTGGTGTAGTAATGGCGCCAGGCATCAATACCGGAACGGGCCACATGGGCGATTGGCAGCTGGTTGTTTTCGGTCAGCTTGTAGGCCTCGTCCAGATTCTTACACTTCCAGAACTGCTCCAGAAACAGCTTCTGTCCCCGGCGGTAGCGCCAAACCTGGACACCCCGATAAAGAATCAGATACCAGGTCACGACGGACATCATGATCAAGGCGCAAAAGACACCAATCAGGACCGCATCGCCCTGTTGAAACACATACATAAGGTCCATTGGTTTACTCCAACCGGAAATGAATAGGCACTAAAACCCAGGCTTCTACGGTCCGCTCACCCATGCGCGCCGGTACGAAGCGCCAGCGTTTGACCGTCATCAAGGCGGCACGGTCCAGGCGAGGCGAGCCGCTGGAGGTATCCAGCGTTACCTCTTGAGCTTTGCCCTCGGGACTCACCAGTACCTTCAGCAGCACAGTGCCTTCCTCACGTCGCGCCCTGGAGGCAGAAGGATAGACCGGTTTGGGATTACGCAGGTAGTCCGCCTCGAACAGAGGGGGCGTTTCCCGGGCCACTGTCGGATCTGCCGTAGCCGACTCCACGGCCTGCTCTGTGACGGGCTCCGTGGGCGCTTCTTGCTCCTGAACCGGCGTCTCGGGCTGGCTTTCCTGCACAGGCTCAGGCTCGGGCTGCGGTTCAGGCACCGGTTCCGGCTTGGGTTCGGGTTTGGGCTCAGGCTTTGGCTCTGGCTTGGGCTCTGGGATAGGTTCGGGTTTAGGCTCAGGTTTCGGCTCTGGCTTGGGCTCCACCACCGGTTCCGGCTTGGGTTCCACGGGCTGGGGGGCTACAGCGGGCGTTTCGGCCTTTTTAGGGGTTTCAACAACAAAAGAGACCGCAATGGTGCGGGTCTGCAAGGGAACTTCAGGAGGCTGGATATAAGACCCCGCTGCCCAGGCAAACAGCCCACCATGCAGCGCCAACACCACTCCGAATGTGAGCGGTTTGACCCACATCTGACGGAGCCGGTGAGGCGGTTCGGCAGACGCAGCCAACGGCAGCATGGTATCGAACGCCGCCTCCTCGGTCTTGGGCTGTGTATAAGCCGGTGTTGGAGCAATCATAAGTGAGCCTCGTCCGCCCCAGCCCCTAACTAGGCATGCCAAAAGCGGCTATGGGGCCAAGAGCAATTTAGAGTCAGGATTATAATAAGAAAGAGACACAAATGCGAATAGTTACTATTTAATAATTCTGCGAATGCAATTAAAGCTTGCCTATTAGAGCGGCCCTGATTGGTAGTATAAAAAGGCAAGTTTTGCCCAAAATTGATGCTGATCAGGTGGGAGAAAACTGTGAACCGCCAGCACCGGATCAGAAACGGTGCTTGGGCAGAGACAGAAACTGTCTTTAGACAGGCAAACCGAAGTGGAGTCAGGCCAGCCCGGGACTCCACATCCGAAACAACGATCAGAGCCAGCCTTTGCGCTTGAAATACCAGTACGGAGAGATTCCCGCTACCACCATCAGCAGAAGCACCACAGGATAGGCCCAGGGCAACTCCAACTCCGGCATAAACTTGAAGTTCATGCCGTAGATACTCGCAATCAGGGTCGGCGGCAAGAAAACCACAGCGGCGATGGAGAAGATCTTGATGATCTGGGCCTGCTCAATGTTGACGAAGTTCTGCGCCGCATCCATCAGGAAGTTCACCTTATCGAACAGGAAGGTGGTGTGGGAAAGCAGCGAGTCAATGTCGCGCATGATTTCCCGGCAGTGCTCCTGAACCTCGGGACGGCTGCGTACCTCCCGCAGCACGAAGGACAGGGAGCGCTGGGTATCCATCAGGCACAGCCGGACCTTACCGTTGGTATCTTCCAGGGCGGCCAACTGGTCGATGGCGTCTTCCAGCTGGGATTCTTCATCCTCCAGCACCATGTGACTGACCCGCTCCAGTTCCCGGTAGATATCCTCCAGGGTATCCGCCAGATGCTCCACCTTGATTTCAATCAGGTTCATCATGATGTCCATGGGGGAGCTGACATCGACGGCGGAATGACGGGCCCGCATCCGTAACAGGCGAAACACCGGCAACTCCACATCCCGGGTCGTAAACAGCCGGTCTTTCGTAACGGTACAGGCCACCGTCACATTCCGGCTACGCCCTTCGGTGTTATAGAGGAACAACGAGTGAATGTGCAGCCCTTGCTCGTCCTTAAAATAACGGGCACTGGCCTCAATTTCTTCCACTTCTTCCGACTCGGGGATGTCCTGCTTGTAAAGACGCATGACACTTTCCCGCTCGGCGTCGTCAGGAGCAATCAGATCCACCCAGATGGAGCGGTGGAGCATATCGATATCGACAGGACCGTCATCGACCTTTTGCAACCTGCCTTTCTCTACACAATATGCTCTCAACATGTTCTACCTCCAGGATTGCTGCTTTGGATCGATACGCGCTAACCACCGACTATGGGTTTTCCTGACTCTGGAGTCGGCTTGCACCAGACTCCAGCATTCACATTATCTTCTCACTGTTACCAATATCCCGTGACCAATGCAATGCATAAACGCATTAAGCTGGTTAGAGACCACCGACTTTCCCATATAGGGGCCAGTTTAGATAGGGATAAGAATTGGTGCGAATTGTACTGAGGAAATCATTAAAAATCGCTGGATTTTTCCCAGCCGTCAAATAAGCAATGGCCGCAAGGTCCAAGAGCGGCTCCAAACAACAAAGCCCCGCTGGACGGGGCTTCGGGGGATTCAAGGCAATTTCAAATCACTTCAGGCAGACACAGGCAATCTCATGCTCATCCAAAAGCCTTGGCTTCTTGCCCTGGCGATAGCCATAAATGACGGAGTAGGTCAGGACATTCTGCACATAACCGCGGGTTTCATAGTAAGGCAAGGTTTCAATCCAAACGTCATAAGGCAACTGGTCCCCCCCATCCCGCAGCCATTGGTAAACCTTGCCCGCCCCCGCATTGTAGGCGGCCGTTGCCAGAATCCGGTTATTACCGAAGCGTTCCAGCAACTCCCGCAGGTGGGCCGTCCCCAGTTTGATGTTGGTTTCCGGATCCAGCAGCTCGTAACTCCCTTTGAACCCTATCCCGATACTGCGGGCCGTTTGTTTGGCGGTGGCCGGCAACAGCTGCAACACCCCAAGCGCGCCCTTGGAGGAGCGGGCATCCGGCACAAAGGCGCTTTCCTGGCGTGCCAGGGCCAGCACCCAGTTGATATCCAGCCCATAATCCCGGGTGAACACCTGGAATACATCCTGATACACCAAGGGAAACCGGACCTGCAGGTCATCCCACTCGCGGGCGGCAATCGCTCCCATCATGGACTGGCTATGCCAGCCCCATTGCTGCACCAGATGGGAAACCGCCAACAACTCCTCTGAAGCCAATCCCCGGGTTGCAAAATGCCATTCCCGCCGCGCTTCCGGCAACTGCCCCAGCAGGAAAAACTCCCGCGCCCGCTGCAATCCGGGCTTTTGCTCCATCTGGGCGATCAACTCGGGATCCACCAGCAATGGGCGATGGTTCAGGCGATAGCTGGTGCCGATCCGGTCAGCCGCCAGGAACCCATAGTAATCCCGCTCCTGGGCCACCTGCGCATAGATGGACTCGGCTTCGGCAACCTGGCTTCCCTCTCCACCCTGCTCCAAGGCCCGGGCCAGCCAATACTGCCAGCGGGGGCTGTGACGAAGCTCCTCGGGCATGCCCTGAATCGCCTCTTGCACACCAGCCCAATCCCCCTTACGCAGGGCTACCCGAACCAGCCACTCATGCAGGCTCGCCTCATCCTGCTCCGCCAGGGTCTGGAGCAGCCACTGCTTCGCCTGCGGATAAAAGCTTGTCGCCAGATGCAAGGCCAGCATCCGGGTCAGTTTGGCACTTTCTTCGGGCGCAAATGACAGCGACTGCCGATAGCTCGGCCAGATCCTGGCTGCCGCTTCCGTATCCCGGCGAATGAGGCGCTCCAGCCCCTGCTGCACAATTTGGCGCATAAGCTCCGAATCCTGCTGGAACTGCCGGGTCTTTTCCAGCAGGTGCGGCTGGTCATAAACCTGGCGATAGAACCTCATCAGCTCACGCTCTGCCTTGGGTAGGTCCCGGGCCAGATAATTGGCTAAAGACCAATTCCCCGCCTTCACTGCCAGACCAATACGCTGACGTACCAGCTCCGGGGTGAGCCCTCCTGCGCGGCGCCAGGTCTCCAGTAGCGGATCGCAAGCGTTCGGCAGGGAACTTCCGGTCAGCCACAAATCGGGAACAGCTGCCAAGGCTTCTGCCTGCTCGCCCGTCTTGAAACGCGCCCAAAGGTAGTGGCAGGTCATTTCAGCGCCCCGTACCTTGGGACTGTAATAGACAAGAAACTCCTGCCACTGCCCCGCCTTGGCCAGCACGCCCAGCCATTGACTTCGCAACTGGGCGCTCAGGGGAGTATTCGGATAACGATCC
>JAJUGC010000021.1 GCA_029268325.1 Gammaproteobacteria bacterium
ATCGGTTTTCACGTGATAGGCACCGATGTGCTGGGTAATACCACCGGACTCGCCCTTGGCAACCTTGGTGCGGCGGATATAGTCCAGCAGCGAGGTTTTACCATGGTCAACGTGACCCATCACACTGACGACCGGCGCACGGGTCTCCTGTACACCTTCGTAGCTGATGGAGTCCAGCACCTCGGTCTCGAGCGCATTCTCCTGCACGAGTTTGACCGTATGGCCCATTTCTTCGACCACCAGTTGAGCGGTCTCCTGATCAAGCACTTGGTTGATGGTCGCCATGACGCCCATCTTCATCAAGGTCTTGATCACTGCCGTCGCTTTCACTGACATTTTCTGCGCCAGCTCGGCCACGGTAATCGTTTCGCCAATTGTCACTTCATGCACCATAGGCTGGGTCGGCATTTCGAAGCCGTGGGTCTTTTCCTTCGGCTTCTTCTTGACCTTCAAGCGACGCGGACGGCTTTCGTCCTCGTCATCGACCAGCTCCTCAATATGATTGTGGCGAGGCTTGGGCACCGCTTTGACCGGCTTGTGTTTCTCCCGGCGCTTAACAGGTTGCTCTTCCTCATCGTCATCCCCTTCGGGTCTGACTTTCTTCTTCGCCTTTTTCGCCTCGTGCTTTTTAACCTCTTCTGCTTTCGCGGCGACCTCTTCCTCTGTCAGCACGGGCTCTTCCACTTCCTCAGCCTCGGCCGGTTCTTCGCCTTGCTCGGCAACCGTCTCGGCCTCAACGGCAACGGCAGGCTCCTGCTCCGGAGTCGTTTCAGGCGCGGTTTCAACAGCCGCCTCGACTGCCTCTGCAGCAGCTTCCTCAGCCTCTTGCTGACGGGCCTGCTCGGCTGCAGCCTCCTCTTCCTGCTGGGCTTCCAGCTGGCGTTTTTTCTCCTGCTCCGCTTCCAGCAAGACGTCGGTACGCTTGATGTAGGTGCGCTTCTTGCGCACCTCCACATTGACGGTCCGCTGGCCGCCCACTTTTAGTGTGGTCGTTGTCTTACGTTGTAGAGTAATTTTGCGCGGCTCTGCAGCTTCACCGTGAGTGCGTTTGAGATACGCCAACAAAACCTGCTTTTCTGCGTCTGTCACTGGGTCGGACTCTTTCTTTTGAGGCAGTCCGGCATCCTGAATTTGCTTGAGCAGACGATCAACGGGAGCGCCTACATCTGCGGCAAGCTGTTTAACTGTTACATCAGCCATGCGGGGTTCTCCTGTGTCGTGACTATTGCTGATCTTCGAACCAAGGCGCGCGGGCAGCCATGATCAACTTGCCGGCCCGATCCTCGTCCATACCATCGATATCCAACAGATCATCAATAGACTGCTCTGCGAGATCTTCCATTGTGGTGATGCCCTTCACGGCAAGTGCAGCAGCCAACTCCCGATCCATGCCCTCCATGTTCAGCAGGGCCTCCTCGGGAGCCGCTTTTTCCAGCTGCTCTTCAGTTGCGATGGCCTGGTTCAGCAGGACATCCTTGGCTCGGGCACGTAGTTCACCCACCAGTTCTTCATCAAAGCCCTCAATGGACAGCATCTCTTCCAGGGGCACATAGGCGACCTCTTCCAGCGTGGTAAAGCCCTCGCTCACCAGGACGCCCGCAAGCTCTTCGTCTACATCCAGATGCTTCACGAAGTGTTCCACGTGCTTGCTGAATTCTTCCTCCTGCTGTTTGCCGGCTTCCTCTTCACTCATCACATTGAGCTCCCAGCCGGTCAGCTCGCTGGCCAGGCGTACGTTCTGGCCATTACGGCCAATCGCCATGGCCAAATTGTCGTTGGACACGGCCACGTCCATGGTATGGGAGTCTTCATCCACCACAATGGATGCCACCTCCGCCGGTGCCATGGCGTTGATTACCAACTGTGCCGGGTTGTCGTCCCACAGCACGATATCGATCCGCTCACCGCCCAGCTCGTTAGAAACCGCCTGAACCCGGGCTCCGCGCATCCCCACGCAAGCACCAATCGGGTCAATCCGGCCGTCATTGGTCTTGACCGCGATCTTGGCCCGAAGCCCCGGATCACGGGCAGCCGCCTTGATTTCAATAACTTCTTCAGCGATTTCCGGCACTTCGATACGGAACAGCTCCATCAGCATTTCCGGGCAGGAACGGCTCAGAACCAATTGCGGTCCGCGATTCTCAGTCCGGATTTCCTTCAACAGGGCGCGAACACGGTCGCCCATCCGGAACATTTCCCGGCCGATGAGCTGATCCCGCGGCATCACCGCCTCGGCGTTGCCACCCAGGTCGACAATGATGGCGTCGCGGGTGACTTTCTTCACGGTACCGTTAACAAGCTCACCGACTTTTTCCCGGTAGCTGTCAACGATCTTGGCCCGCTCAGCTTCGCGGACCTTCTGTACGATGATCTGCTTGGCGGCTTGTGCACCAATCCGTCCAAATGCGACAGACTCGACTTTTTCCTCATGCACGTCGCCTGGAGCCAAGGACGGGTCGATCTGCTGCGCTTCTTCCAGCGTCAGTTCCGTGCCCAGGGCCGGAACCGCATCATTGTCCACGACGAGCCAGCGGCGGAAGGTTTCATACTCGCCAGACTTACGGTCGATGGATACTCGTATGTCGGCTTCCTCGTCTTCATAACGTTTTTTGGTTGCGGTCGCCAACGCCAACTCGATAGCCTCGAAAATAACTTCTTTGTCGACGCCCTTCTCGTTTGAGACCGCTTCTACGACCAATAGGATTTCTTTATTCATGATGATGTCCGCCTAACACCGAATCCTTAGAACTGTGCAACGATATTTGCCTTTTCGATCGTCTCGATAGGCAAAAGGTACTCATTGTCGTCCACTTGCACGACTACTTCGTCGCCTTCCACACCCTTGAGCAACCCTTTGAAGTTGCGCCGCCCACCATAGGGAGAACGCAACCGGACCTGAACCACCTCACCGGTGTAGGCTGCAAACTGCTCTAGTCGAAACAGAGGGCGATCCCAACCCGGAGACGAAACTTCCAGAGTATATTCCCCTTGAATCGGGTCCTCGACATCCAGGATGCCACTCACTTGTCGACTTACGGCCTCGCAATCGTCGACCGTAATGCCGTCATCCTCCTTATCAATATAAATACGCAATACCGAATGACGGCCTTGACCGAGAAACTCCATTCCCCAAAAAATATATCCCAGCCCTTCTGCAATCGGCTGGATCATTTGCTCCAGCTCAATCAGCTTGCTTGCCAATATGCACCCCTTCTCTTAGACGGCGCCCAAATAAAAAATGGGCACAACGCCCATTCAAACTTCGTGGACCTTTTTCCCGATCCAACAAAAAACCCCTTAAAAAAGGGGTTCTTTGAAAATCTGTCTTGACCGGAGACCTGCCAGCGAGGCAACCCCTCAACCACTGAAGGCGAAATTATAGCCACCTCGCCGCCACTGGTCAACTCCGAGCAGATTGCCACACCGTCCATATATAGCATCCGCTAGACTTTGTATGGTGCCGAAGGCCGGACTCGAACCGGCACGACTTTCGTCACTACCCCCTCAAGATAGCGTGTCTACCAATTTCACCACTTCGGCAAAAACTTTTTGAAACTGTTTCTAAATCATTTACTCCAGCGCAGGCTTGGCGTTCGGGTCAATCTCATCGCGCTCTTGAGCTTGTTGCTCACCTTCTTGGCCAGGCACTTCCTGAACCTCGGGGATCAGCGCATAAGGGTCAGAAACCCGAGACGCTTGCTGCTTGGCAAATACCGCCAAGGTAAAGCTCGTCAGGAAAAACAGCACCGCCAGAACCGCAGTCAGCTTGCTCAGAAAGGTTGCGCTGCCGCGACTTCCAAACACCGTCTGCGACGCACCGCCTCCGAAGGCAGCTCCCGCATCTGCACCTTTACCATGCTGCAGCAGCACCAAGGCGACTACCGCTACGGCAACCAGCACGTGAAAAACCACTACCAGTGTTTCAATCAATCCCATGAGCGGAACCTTTCAACAGCTCAAGCATTAATTCCGGCTTTACAAATCGCCAGAAACTCTTCTGCTACGAGAGAGGCACCACCGATCAAGCCACCATCGACGTCCGGCAAAGCGAATAGCTCTCGTGCATTGGCGGCCTTCACACTACCGCCATATAAAATCTTGATCAAATCAGCCTGCTCGCCAAAGCGTTCGCGCAAAACCTGACGCAAACAGGCGTGAACCTCTTGCACTTGCTCGGGACTGGCGGTTTCACCCGTACCGATAGCCCACACGGGCTCATAGGCCACAACCAGCCTGGATGCATCTTCCGGCGTTACCGCTGCAACACCAGCCAGCAATTGCTCACGGCACACTTTCAGCGCCTCGCCCCGGCGCCGTTGTTCCAGGGTCTCTCCAACACAATACACTGGCTGGAGCCCGGCTTGTAATACCAGCCTGATCTTGTCCGCAAACTGAGCTTCTTCCTCAGACATCAGGCTACGCCGTTCAGTGTGCCCGACAATAACCAGTTGGCACCCTACATCCTTGAGCATGGATGCAGTGACTTCCCCGGTATAGGCACCTTCCTCGAAGGCTGATACGTTTTGAGCCCCCAGCAAGAATGCTGTACCTCTCAAGAGCTCTTCAGCCTTCGCCAGATAGACCAAGGGCGGACATACAGCCACTTCCACTTCCGAAGGAACCTGGTCGCTGTGAGCTTTCAGCGCACCGAGCAGTTGCTCAACAAACTGGCTATTCCCATTGGACTTCCAGTTCCCTGCAACTAACTTTTGACGCATTCTTCTCTCCACCCGTTCGGCGAGGCGCAAATACTAACCGAGTTAGGGCCAAGACTCAAGCATTCGGTGAGCAACTCAGTCTAGGTCATTCAAGCCAGGCAGGCTTGCACTTGGTCGGCCAACTCCTGGGCAATTTCCCCGACCAGTTTTTCATCAACGCCTTCCACCATCACACGGATGACCGGCTCGGTACCCGAGGGCCTCAATAACACCCGACCTTCCTGCCCCAGACGCTCTGTAGCCCGTGCGACCGCCTGTTGCACATCCGCGTGGCTGGACACATCCTGGCGCGTTTTCATGCGCACGTTGATCATGGTTTGGGGCAGCTTGCTCATGCCTTGCTTGAGCTCATACAGGGAGGCCCCTTCCTGCACCATGGCCACCAGCACCTGAAGCGCCGATACGATACCGTCACCCGTGGTGGTGACGTCCTTGCATACGATGTGACCGGAGCCCTCGCCACCAAGTAGCCAGCCCTTCTGGCTGAGCATCTCCATAACATAGCGGTCACCGACCTTGGCCCGCTCGAAGGGAATCCCCAGTTCACGGAATGCCAGCTCGGCACCGAAGTTGGTCATCAGGGTGCCGACCACCCCGCCCCCCAACCGGCCCTGGCGCTGTTTATGACGCGCAATGATAAAGAGGATCTCGTCGCCATCGATGATCTCCCCTTTGTGGTCAACCATGATCACCCGGTCGCCATCCCCGTCGAAGGCGATTCCTACATCCGCCCCCTGCTCCAGAACGGCAGCCACCAAAGCCTCTGGGCTGGTGGATCCGCAGCCGTCATTGATATTGACGCCATTGGGGCGAGTTCCGATGGCGTGCACTGTAGCCCCCAACTCCCGGAACACGCTGGGCGCCACATGGTAGGTGGCCCCCTGGGCGCAATCGAGTACGATACTCAACTTCTCGAGGCTCAGCCAAAAGGGCACGCCACTTTTACAAAACTCGATATAGCGACCCTTGGCATCATCCACCCGCACCGCCTTACCCAGATTCGCCGGCTCAGCCACAACCATGGGCCGATCCAACCAGGCTTCAATCTCTGCTTCCACTTCATCCGGAAGCTTGCAGCCGTCAGCACCAAAAAACTTAATACCATTGTCATAATGGGGGTTGTGAGAGGCACTAATCACTACACCGGCGCTGGCACGAAACGTCCGAGTCAGGTAAGCAATGGCCGGCGTCGGCATCGGCCCCAGCAACATGACATCCATGCCAGCGGCGGCAAATCCAGCCTCTAGAACCGACTCAAACATGTAGCCGGAAATCCGGGTATCTTTACCGATTACCACCCGACCCCGCTGCCCATCGGCACTCTTGAACGCCTGGCCTACCGCCCATCCCAACCTGAGCACAAAGTCCGGAGTAATTGGGTATTCTCCAACCCTGCCACGAATTCCATCCGTTCCAAAATATTTTCTTTCAGCCATGGGCTTTAAACTCCTTGAATTGCCGCCGCCATTTTAATGGCATCGACATTTTCCCGCACATCATGTGCTCGAACAATAACCGCCCCCTTCATCACGGCCATTGCCGCTGCCGCCGCGCTTGCAACCGCTCGCTCCGCCACTGGCCGCCCCGTCACCGCCCCTAGCATGGTCTTACGGGAAACCCCCACCAATACCGGGAAGCCCAAGGCACAGATGTGCTCCAAATAGCGAAACAGGCGCAAATTGTGCTCCAGGGTTTTGCCAAAGCCAAACCCCGGATCCAAAATAATGTTGTGAGGCGCTATACCGGCTGCCGTGCAGCTGGCCACTTGAGCGGCCAAAAAACCACGCACCTCCGCCACCACATCATCATAATGGGGATCTTGCTGCATGGTGTCCGGCTCGCCCTGCATGTGCATTAAACACACCGGCACCCCGGTTTCCACGGCCACCTGCAAGGCCCCAGGGCGACGCAAGGAGCGAACATCATTGAGCAAGGCCGCTCCCCGGCGAACCGACTCAGCCATCACCTCGGGCGTGCTGGTATCCACGGAGATGACCACATCAAACTCCCGATGAATCGCCTCCACCACGGGGCACACCCGGTCAACCTCTTCCTGGGCGGAAACCGTCTGGGCGCCGGGGCGGGTAGACTCGCCCCCAACATCAATAAAGGTTGCCCCATCCGCCACCATTTTTTCAACCTGGGCCAAGGCTGCGTCCATGGATAAATACCGGCCCCCGTCCGAAAAGGAATCCGGGGTGACGTTCAAAATCCCCATCACCTGGGGAACGCTTAAATCAATTTTCTTATTTCCGAACTGCATATTGTCAGCGCCCACCACAAACATAAAAAACAATCGCCGCCAAAACAAAAACCCGGCCTGGGCCGGGTTCTTTAATCGGCTAAAACTTAGTGTTCGCCAGCCGCGCCACCAATCGCGCCCTTACCAGGCGCCGGAGGCTCGGCGGGAGCCGGTTGTGGCTCCACTTCAGGACGTACCACTCCACCGCCTGCCGCAGAACCACCGTCGGTCCAGCCCTTAGGAGGCCGAGGCACGCGCCCTGCCATAATGTCATCGATCTGCTCGGCATCGATGGTCTCATACTTCATCAAGGCTTCGGCCATCATATGGAGCTTGTCAAAGTTCTCGGTCAGGATCTGCTTGGCCGTCTCGTAACACTCATCAATGATGGACCGCACTTCGTCGTCGATACGCTGAGCGGTTTCCGGCGAGTAGACCTTCGCCTGGTGGCCGGCTGAGCGGCCCAGGAAGACCTCTTCACTCTCGTCGTCATACATCAAGGGTCCGAGCTTTTCGGAAAGCCCCCACTTGGTGACCATGTTACGGGCCAATTCGGTCGCCCGCTTGATATCGTTGGAAGCCCCAGTGGTGACCCCATCAAAGCCTAGTGTCAGCTCTTCCGCAATCCGACCACCAAACAGACTGCAAATACGGCTGATAAGGGAGCGCTTGCTATGGCTGTAGCGATCCTCTTCCGGCAAGAACATGGTAACACCCAAGGCCCGGCCCCGAGGAATAATACTCACCTTATAGACAGGGTCATGCTCCGGCATCAGACGCCCCACAATCGCATGCCCGGCCTCATGGTAGGCGGTATTACGCTTTTCCTTCTCAGACATGACCATGGACTTGCGCTCAGCGCCCATCATGATCTTGTCTTTGGCCAACTCAAACTCCGCCATGCTAACCACACGCCGACCGGCCCGGGCCGCAAACAAGGCTGCCTCGTTGACCAAGTTGGCCAGATCAGCACCAGAAAATCCGGGCGTACCGCGGGCAATCACTCCCGCATTAACATCGTCATCCAGGGGCACCTTACGCATATGCACTTTCAGGATCTGCTCCCGGCCGATGATGTCCGGCAGATTCACGACCACCTGGCGGTCAAACCGGCCCGGACGCAACAGAGCCGGGTCCAGTACGTCAGGACGGTTGGTAGCTGCAATCACAATCACACCTTCACTACCCTCGAAACCATCCATTTCCACCAGCAACTGGTTCAGGGTCTGCTCACG
Organism: Gammaproteobacteria bacterium; assembly: GCA_029268325.1. Classification (GTDB taxonomy): domain Bacteria; phylum Pseudomonadota; class Gammaproteobacteria; order Pseudomonadales; family Oleiphilaceae; genus JAEZAA01. The sequence continues at coordinate 8,196 of JAJUGC010000021.1, forward strand.
CTCATCGTGCCCGCCACCCAGGCCAGCGCCCCGATGGCGACCCACAGCGTCGATCTCGTCGATAAAAATAATACAGGGCGACTGTTTCTTGGCCTGCTCAAACATGTCGCGCACACGGGAGGCACCCACACCCACAAACATTTCCACGAAGTCCGAGCCGGAAATCGAGAAGAAGGGCACCTTCGCCTCGCCGGCAATGGCTTTAGCCAGAAGCGTCTTACCGGTACCGGGCGGGCCGACCATCAGCACGCCACGGGGAATCCGGCCACCCAGACGCTGGAATTTGCTGGGATCACGCAGGAACTCCACCAGCTCCTTCACATCCTCTTTGGCCTCATCAACACCGGCCACGTCCGCGAAGGTGGTCTTGATCTGGTCCTCGCTCATCAGGCGGGCTTTGCTCTTGCCGAAGGACATGGGGCCTTTGCCGCCGCCACCGCCTTGCATCTGCCGCATGAAGAACATGAACACGGCAATGATGACCAGAATGGGGAAAGAAGCCACCAGCAACTGGGTCCAGATACTCTGGCGCTCTGGCTCACGACCGATGACCGTCACCCGGTTGTGGATCAGGCTGGGCATAAGATCCGGATCATGTACGTTGGGGCGGATGGTTTCAAAACGTGTGCCATCCTGACGCTCTCCTTCGATGACCAACCCGTCAATTGTCACCCTTTGCACCTGGCCATTTTCCACCAGCGACACAAAGTCGGAGTAGCTCATCTGTTGGGATGCGGTCTGCGGATTGAAGTTGTTGAACACAGTCAACAACACCGCCGCAATGATGAGCCATAAAACCAAATTTTTTGCCATGTCGTTCAAGGGCTACCCCTCACCAGATCGTAAAGCCGAACGTTTCTACTATAAACTTTGCATTTGGGTTTCACCATACCACTATAGTGGCTAATCCCCAAGCCAGAAGCGGCTATCAGCCACATTGACCGTCACTATTACTAGCCACGGCCCATTGGCCCGTCCCGCTTGTCCATCCTTTTTTAAGGGATGCCTATTATCCCTTTAAGCCTTTGTCTCGGCTCGGCACTCCTTTGCATTTGTGAATCAACAGAGCCCCTGCAAGGCCCACTATTGGTTATCTGTTTGGTTATCTGTTGGTCTGGACTGCCTACCCCTTGAAACCCCGGGCGACCAGATACACTTCTCGGGAGCGCGCCCGCGATGCATCCGGCTTGCGGATCAGGACCTTGGCAAAGTGCTCCCGGGCGGTCTGCTGGAATTCAGTAAAACCTTCCCCCTGAAAAACCTTGCACACAAAATCGCCCCCAGGCTTCAGGGCATTCACGGCAAAGTCCAGCGCCAGCTCTACCAGATACATAGCACGGGGAATATCTATTGCCACCATACCACTCATATTGGGAGCCATATCAGAAATTACAAGATCTGCCTGCTCATCTCCAAGCGCCGCCTGGATACGGTCAAACACCTCTTGCTCGGTAAAGTCCCCTTGGATGAACTCCACTCCTGCCAGGCTATCCATGGGCAGAATGTCGCTTGCCACGACCCGCCCTTTCTCTCCCACCAGCTCAGCCACCACCTGGGACCAACCGCCTGGCGCAGCGCCCAGGTCGACCACCAGCATGCCGGGACGAATCAGCTGATCCTTGCGGTTAAGCTCAACCAGCTTATAGCTCGCCCGGGACCGATAACCTTCTTTCTTGGATAGTTGGACATAGCGATCGTCAAAATGTTCTTTCAACCATCGCGCACTGGACTTTGAACGGGCCACGACAACCTCAAATAAAGATTCGTTATACCTGCACGATAACGTAAAATGGCGGCAATCGGGAGTTTTCCCCCAGTCATTTTGCCACAAGAGAGTTCCATGCCTTTAACAATTGAAGAGAAAAAACACTATCGCGCCCTGGCGCACCCCCTGAAACCCATTGTCACCATTGCCGGAAAGGGGCTGTCGGAAGGCGTTCTCCAAGAAGTCGACCGGGCCCTGAACGACCATGAGCTGATCAAGGTGAAGGTCAAGGTTGGAGACCGCGAGGTCAAACACCAAGTGATCGAGGAGTTGTGCACGGCACTGAAAGCCGACTGGGTACAGACCATTGGCAATACGGCCATCCTCCTGCGCCGTGCCGCCAAACCCAACCCCAAACTGTCCAACCTGATCCGCCACGGCGGGGTGTCGAACTAAGCGCCCTCTTCTTTAGAGGCGCCTTTAGAGATCGCTGATCTCGGCGCGCCCGGAGCCAGTTTCCTCGCTGCCACCAGCAATCCGGTTCCAGAAACAACTTAGCCGGCATCATGCCGGCTAAGTTCTGTTTGGCTGCCGCCCTTTCGGGCCTGGTCTAGACGTGTCTCACGTCATCAATTTCGTACTCGACCACACCATTGGGTACGTTCACGCGCACCACATCACCGCTTTCCTTGCCAATGAGTGCCCGGGCAATGGGAGAAGAGACGGAAATCTTGCCGCTCTTGATATCCGCCTCATCGTCGCCCACGATCTGGTAGGTAACTTTTTCCTCAGTATCCAGATTCACGATATCGACGGTGACCCCGAAAATGACCTTGCCAGTATTCTCGATTTGGGTCACATCAATCACATGGGCATGGGAAAGCTTGGATTCAATTTCCTGGATCCGGCCTTCCACAAACCCCTGCTGCTCCCGTGCAGCGTGGTACTCGGCATTTTCCTTGAGATCCCCGTGCTCACGGGCCTCGGCAATTGCCTGGATAATGCGGGGGCGCTCCACCGTCTTAAGATGGCTGAGCTCCTCCCTCAGTGCCTTTTCGCCGGCAACTGTCATGGGTATTTTGTTCATTACGAATCAAGTCCTGCATGAATATCTTGTAGGCGCCGAACCGTTTGCGCGGCTCCAAACCGAATCGCCTGCGAGATAGCCTGACCGCCTGCCAAAGTAGTGGAGTAGGCCACTTTCTGCTGGAGCGCACTCTGGCGAATCTGCGAAGAGTCGGCAATGGCACGACGCCCTTCGGTTGTGTTGACGATCAGCTGAATCTTACCGTTTTTAATGGCGTCGACAATATGGGGACGCCCTTCATTTACCTTGTTCACCCGCGTTACGGGCAGGCCCGCCGCTTCAAGTGCCTGGGCAGTACCCGTGGTAGCCACCAGCTTGAAGCCGATCTCGATCAGGTCACGGGCCAGCGCCACAACACCGGGCTTGTCGGCATCACGCACACTGATAAAGGCCACGCCCTCTTTCGAGAAGTGCTCACCAGCTGCTGCAGATGCCTTGGCAAAGGCTTCACCGAAGCTTTCACCAATTCCCATCACCTCACCGGTGGACTTCATTTCCGGCCCCAGAATGGGATCAACGCCCGGAAACTTATTGAACGGGAAGACGCTTTCCTTGACGTTATACAGCTTCGGAATCACTTCTTCTGTGAAGCCCTGCTCTTCCAGGCTCTTTCCTGCCATGCAGCGCGCCGCCACCATGGCCAGAGACTTGCCAATCGCCTTGGAAACGAAGGGCACCGTCCGGGAGGCACGGGGGTTCACCTCGATGACATAAACCTTGTCATCCTGGTATGCCAGCTGCACGTTCACCAGGCCAACAACCCCAAGCTCCAGCGTCATGCGCTTGACCATGTCCCGCATTTGATCCTGGACTTCCTTGGGCAGGCTATATGGGGGCAGACTGCAAGCCGAGTCACCGGAGTGCACGCCAGCCTGTTCAATATGCTGCATGATGGCGCCAATGACCACCTGCTTGCCATCGCTGATGGCGTCAATATCCACCTCAATGGCCGCATTCAGGAAGTGATCCAGCAATACCGGACTGTCGTTGGAGACCAGTACCGCCTCCCGCATATAACGGGTCAGCTCTTCTTCAGAGTGGACAATTTCCATGGCACGCCCACCCAATACGTAGGAAGGACGCACCACCAGCGGATAGCCAATCTGCTTGGCCGCCAGGATGCCTTCTTCCAGGCTACGCACCGTCGCGTTGGGCGGCTGAAGCAGGCCCAGGCGGTCGATCATTTGCTGGAAGCGCTCCCGGTCTTCGGCCCGGTCAATGGCATCGGGGCTGGTACCGATAATGGGCACGCCGGCCTCTTCCAGACCACGAGCAAGCTTCAGAGGCGTCTGGCCGCCGTAGTGCACAATCACACCCTTGGGCTTTTCCAGATCTACGATCGCCAACACATCTTCGAGGGTAATCGGCTCGAAATAGAGGCGGTCGGAGGTGTCATAGTCGGTGGAGACGGTTTCCGGGTTGCAGTTGATCATGATGGTCTCGTAACCATCTTCCCGCATGGCCAGGGCCGCATGCACACAGCAGTAGTCGAACTCGATACCCTGACCAATCCGGTTGGGGCCACCGCCGATAATCACAATCTTGTCACGGTCGGAAGGTGCGGCTTCGCACTCCTCCTCGTAGGTGGAGTACATATAGGCCGTTGTAGACTCAAACTCCGCCGCACAGGTGTCCACCCGCTTGTAGACCGGCCGAATACCCAGGGCCTGGCGTTTTTCCCGCACCGCTTTCTCGGTCAGGCCCAGCAGCTTGGCCAAGCGCGCATCGGAGAAGCCTTTACGCTTCAAGCGCCAGATATCATCCCGGGTCAGATCAGCCTGGCCGATCTTGAGCAGGCGATTCTCTTCCTTAACGATGTCTTCGATTTGCACCAGGAACCAGGGATCCACACCGCTAAGCTCATACACTTCCTGCACGCTCATGCCGGCACGGAAGGCATCGCCGATGTAC
>JAJUGC010000022.1 GCA_029268325.1 Gammaproteobacteria bacterium
CCATAGCCTGCAACAGTGCCTCTTCCTGTTCTTCTTCGGAACGGCATTCCTGGGACTGCTCCGTGCGAATCCCCAACTTTTTCAGCAATTGCATGTCCTGGTCGGCGTCAGGATTGGGAGTGGTCAGAAGCTTTTCGCCATAGAAGATGGAATTGGCCCCGGCCAAGAAGCACAGTGCCTGGGTCTGTTCGTTCATTCCTTCGCGCCCGGCAGACAGGCGGACATGGGAGCGGGGCATCATGATGCGGGCCACGGCGATGGTGCGGATAAAGTCAAAGGGATCCAGCTGGCCCTGGTTTTCCAGAGGCGTGCCCTTCACGGCCACCAGCATATTGATGGGCACACTTTCGGGATGACGGGGCAGATTGGCCAGTTGCACCAGCAATCCAACCCGATCGTCCAGGGACTCCCCCATCCCCATGATGCCGCCACAGCAGACCTTCATGCCCGCATCGCGCACATGGGCCAGGGTTTGCAAACGGTCAGAATAGGTGCGGGTGGTGATGATCTTGCCGTAAAAGGATTCGGACGTGTCCAGGTTATGGTTGTAGTAATCCAGTCCGGCCTGGGCCAAGGCCTGCGCCTGGGATTGCGAGAGCATTCCCAGGGTCATGCAGGTTTCCATTCCCAAGGCCTTGACCTGCTTGACCATATCCAGGACATAGGGCATATCCCGCTCGTGAGGATTACGCCAGGCGGCCCCCATACAGAAACGGGTTGCGCCCCGCGCCTTGGCTGCTTTGGCTTCTTCCACCACCTTCGCCACAGCCATCAGTTTTTCTTTATCCAGATCGGTGCCGTGGTGTGCACTTTGCGGGCAATAGGCGCAGTCTTCAGGGCAGGCGCCGGTCTTGATCGACAGCAGGGTGCTGATCTGGACCTCATTGGGGTCGAAATACTGCCGATGTACGGTTTGCGCCCGAAACAGCAAATCATTAAAGGGCAAGTCGAACAGTGCGCGGACTTCGTCCTGGCTCCAGTCGTGACGAATGGGAGTCTGGGCGGCAACGGTCATATCAGAGTCCTGGTTAATTTATACTGGGCTCCGGTCAGCCTGTTCGGTGGCCATCAGGATGAAACAAGAGAGAACTGCTCGGACCGGAAATGGAATTCCATGATAAGCGCGCTCAGAAATCTGTCAACTTTTAATTTTAGAAAAGTTAACTACTCGGAATGGCGCCAGGCTTTCCTGGCCCAAATCAAGCAACGTCACTGCCTGCTATGCGACGGGAACCACCAGGAAAGCCACGGGATCTGCAAGCCCTGCCTGGCGGATTTGCCCTGGCTCATATGGAGCTGTCAACTCTGCGGCATCCAGCTCCCGGCCGACACCGGCACTGCTGTGTGCGGCCAATGCCTGCGCCACCCTCCCCTATTCGACTACTGCCAGGGGCTCTTCCACTATGACTTTCCCATCCGGGAAGTCATCACCTCCTTCAAGTTCCGCAACAAGATCTGGTTTGCCCGCCCCTTAGGAGAGCTATTGGCGGACCGCATCCTGCAGCACTACCACCAACTGCCGGACCACATTCTGGTGCCGCCCTTACACAAACAACGCCTGCGGGAGAGAGGGTTTAATCAGGCCCTGGAGATAGGCCGTATCGTCAGCCGTCGCACCGGCATTCCACTGGCCCATAAAGCCCTGGTAAAGACCCGCCCTACCGCCCATCAAAGCGGTTTGACCGCCGGACAACGAGCCAAAAACCTGCGGGGCAGCTTCGAAGTAAGAGAATCCTTCGCCCACCGGCATGTGCTCTTGATCGACGATATCCTGACCACGGGGCACACCGCCCAGGAAATTGCCCGCGTGTTGAAAAAAGCGGGAGCTGACCGGGTGGATGTGTTTTGCGTGGCCCGTACCCCGCCCCCGGCCTGATCAGTCTTCCAGCCGGTCAGCCACTTCCCGGGCCAGGGCCAGGCAAGATGTCAGCCCCGGTGACTCAATCCCGAACAGGTTGACCAGTCCGGGAATGCCATGCTGCTGTACGCTCTGGATCATGAAATCTGCCGCCGGCTCCCCCGGCCCGCTGAGTTTAGGCCGAATGCCCGCATAGGCCGGTTGCAAAGCCCCGTCTGGAAGTTTGGGCCAGTAGCGCCGAATCGCCCCATAGAATTGTTCGGCACGGCTGTCGTCCATTTGGTAGTCGATGCCCTCCACCCACTCCACATCTGGCCCGAAACGGGCCTGGCCGGCTAGGTCCAGGGTCAAATGCACGCCCAAGCCGCCGGGCTCCGGAATGGGATAAACCAGCCGCTGAAAGGGAGACCGGCTGGAGAGGGAAAAATAGTGACCTTTGGCAAACCAGGCTCTGGGCACCTGTTGCCGGGGGAACCCCTGTAGCCGACTGGCCAGCTGGGGTGCCCAAAGACCGGCGGCATTGATCAGGTAACGAGCCTGCAAGCGCGTCGGCGACTGGCCACCCACCTCTAGCAAGACACCCCGCTCGTTCAGGCCCCCAGATTCCACGGGAGCGTTCAAAACCACCAGCGCACCGGCCGCCTCAGCCTCCCCTTGCAAGCTTAAGAGCAATTGGTGGCTATCGAGAATCCCCGTGGATGGAGACAACAGCCCCGCCACGGCCCTCACTTCCGGCTCCAGGGCACGCACCTGCATCTGGTCCAGCCAGACCAGATCGTCAACGCCGTTGCTCCGGGCTTGCGCCTGGATCTCCTCCAGCGCTCCGAGCTGGGTCTCATCCACGGCCACAATGAGCTTGCCACAGCGACGATGAGGCACACCCCGTTCCTGACAGTAGCGGTACAGCCGCTCCTTACCCGCAACACACATTTGGGCTTTGAGGCTGCCAACCGGATAATAGAGGCCGGCATGAATAACTTCGCTGTTGCGGGATGAGGTATGGGAGCCAATACAGCCAGCAGCTTCCAGCACCAGGACTTCCATGCCCCGCAGGGCCAATTCACGGGCAATGGCCAGCCCGACTACGCCGGCTCCAACAATGACACAGGAATAGGAGTATGCAGCCATAACTTACCTGAAGGCGCTGTTCAGTGGTTACACAAAGGTTTTCGGGCGCAACTCGGCGGAAGCCGTGGCTCTGGGAGATGACCTCCCTGAAAGCCAAGCTGCAGGCATATAAAAAGCATTGAGTTTCAGACGCAATGAGAGGATATAATAACTGCGATCTGAAGGAACCGCGCCAAATCTCTTTCTGGCACTACAAAAGGAATGGTCCAACGCTCATGTCCGATAAAAAACAGTTTGCGGTTGTCATGCTAGTATCCGCCCTGTTCGTGACCTGGATACTCTATCGCAGCCTGAATGTGGTCGTACTCAACGAGCAGCTGGCTGAAGACCCGGAACTGAAAAACTATCCTTATCAATTCCGGGTGCTCAATACGGAAGGCCGTGTTGCCATCATGAGTACCCTCCGTTCCCATGAAGTGCCGGCGGTGGTCGCCTTACGGGTCCTGTATCCCGAACTGCAGGAACTGCCCGCCGATAACCCCAAAGTGATCAAGGCCGAACGGGATATGGCGCGCATGCAGGCGCGGGCTCAAAAGCTGGTGCTGGACTACGGCAAATTCGATGCCGTGCGCTGGGAGCTGGACGAGAACTGGCTGCGACTGCACCGGGCCCATGACCAGGTCTATTCCCGCACCGCACTGTCGGAGCGCTGAACCAGGCTCGGATACTCCGCCATCAACCGTCCTACCACCCGGTCAATATCGGATTGGGTCAGGGCTTCCGGATTATCCAGCTCCTGGGTATAAACCCCCTTCCATACCACATTGCCCGTTGCCGTATCCAACAGGTTCACCAGTAGCTTGCCCTGTGACACCGGCTCGTTCCAATAGCGGGTCCAGACCCCATGCTCCGTTGGCACATGTTCCACATCCACACCCGCCTGGGTTTTCACCCGCGCCAGAAAGCGTACACGCAAGTCCGGATCGCCCCCCTGATCCTGCTCTAAGCCTTTTTGGATCAAGCTTTTAGCCAGCGACTGGCCGATCATTTGATTCACCAGCAGATCCTGCTGCCCTTCGAACTCTCCCATGGAGTCCAGAATCAGCGCCTCAATCTCAAAGGTTCTGTATTGGGAAAAGTCCACGTCTTTATCTGCCACCACCTCGACCGGACTGTAATCCGTCGCACAACCCGCCGTCACCAGGAGAACAGCCACCCCCACCCAAAGCCTGACCAGATCATATGCCCTTGCCATCCGCCTATCTCCCTGTCGCACTTTTTGCCTTTACGCTCCAACCGCGCACTCCAACCGCCTTGGTATTCGAAGGCCCCAGGCGCCGGCTCCGACGCCCTACTTGTACAAGTCGTCATGCATCAAGAATAAAGCAGTGCCGGAGCCAGCACGAACCAAGGGGCATTGGCATCCCCTGGTCTGCGGAGCCTATAATGGGCGTTTTTCCAATCGGGACTCCTGTATGATCGAACTCCGCGCCCCTTTTGAAGGGCTGACACCCGATACAGTCGTAAGCGCGGTCGAGTCGCTGGGCCTGCTTAGCGACTTACGCATCTTCCCCTTGAACAGCTACGAAAATCGGGTCTACCAAGTGGGCCTGGAAGACCAGCGCCCCGTCATTGCCAAGTTTTACCGGCCCCAACGCTGGTCGGACGAGCAAATCCAGGAAGAGCACGACTTTACCCGGGAGCTTCAAGCCATGGAGATTCCGGCGGTCACCCCCCTGGTTCACAACCGCCAGACCCTGCACCAGTTCCAGGACTTCCGGTTTGCCCTCTATCCTCGGGAAGGAGGCAGCCCTCCCGATTTCGACAATCTCGACCACCTGCTCGTCATCGGCCGAACCCTGGGGCGCCTGCACCTGATTGGCCAACAGCAGCCGTTTCAACATCGTCCGGCTTTCGATCTGGAAAATTACGCCACGCGCAGCATGCAGTATCTGCTCGAAAACGACTTCATCCCGGCAGATCTGCGAATACCTTATGAAAGCCTGTGCAGAGACCTGATCCAGCGGATGCAGGATCGCTGGAACGCCGCCGGCCAAGTGAAGTTTTTGAGAATCCACGGGGACTGCCATGTGGGCAATATCCTGTGGCGCGATGAGATGCCCCGCTTTGTCGACTTCGATGATTGCATGACCGGGCCCGCTGTTCAGGATCTCTGGCTGTTCCTGTCCGGCACCCGGGTGCAGCAGCAAATCCAACTTGGCGAACTGCTGGAAGGCTACAACGACTTTATGGAGTTCAATGCAGCCGAACTGCACCTGACGGAAGTACTGCGTACTGCCCGAATCATGCACTACAGCGCCTGGCTGGCGCGCCGTTGGCAGGATCCGGCCTTCCCTCACCACTTTCCCTGGTTTAACACGGACCGCTATTGGTCCGAACATATTCTGGAGCTTCGCGAACAGCTCGCAGCCCTGGATGAGCCCCCATTAGAAATCTACTGAGACAAGGACACCTATGGAGCACAATGATCGAGTCAGCAAACAGCTGCTGATCACTGCAATGATCGGTACAGTCATCGCCACCGTTGTGGCCCTGGAGCTGACCGGTAACCTGAAACACAGCCTCGACAAAGAGGCCATGCCCCTGGCGGAATACAAGGTGGTACTGTTGGCCGAGGGCAAAGAGCACCGCCTGTCTACCAAGCATGCCGACCAATATGCCTATTGCCACAACGGCTTTCTCTTCATCCAGTCGGAAACCGACCCGATGCTGAAAGGCCCCATGGTGGATTTCAAAAACCGTGGCATTCCCTGCGCCGAGCCCTTTCACTCAACCCCGGATCCGGACGCTGCTCCATAAAAGCCGCTCCACAAAAAAGCCGGCAGTTCAAATTGCCGGCCTTTTTGGTTCATCGCTTTTCGATCAGTTGTCGAACGGATGACGCAGGATAATGGTCTCGTTACGATCTGGCCCCGTGGATACAATATCAATGGGCGCTTCGATCTGTTGCTCCAAAAACGCAATGTAATCGCGGGCATTCTTGGGCAGCTCATCCAGGCTACGGACGCCCAGAGTGCTTTCCTTCCAGCCCGGCAGCTCTACATAGACCGGCTCGATATCTGCGTAGTCATCTGAGTTAATGGGAGGACGCTTCATTTCCTCGCCCTTCCGGTTCTTGTAACCCACGCACACTTTGACGGTTTCCAGCCCATCCAGCACGTCCAGCTTGGTCAGACAGATACCTGAGATACTGTTGATCTGGATGGTGTGGCGCAGAGCCACGGCATCAAACCAGCCGCAGCGGCGCGGCCGCCCGGTTGTGGCGCCAAACTCATGGCCACGGGTCGCCAGGTATTTGCCCTGCTCATCGAACAGCTCGGTCGGGAACGGACCTGAACCGACCCGGGTCGTATAGGCCTTGGTGATGCCCAGAATGTAGTCCAGGAACAGCGGACCAAAGCCACTGCCGGTTGCCGTGCCGCCCGCCGTGGTGTTGGACGAGGTCACGAACGGATAGGTACCGTGGTCAATATCCAGCAGGGCCCCTTGGGCGCCTTCAAACAGCAGGCTTTGGCCTTGCTTGCGGCAATCGTGCAGCAGATCCACCACGTCGCGGCACATGGGCAGCAGCTCTTCGGCCATCTTCAAGCAGTCGTCCAGCGTCTGCTGATAGTCAACGGCTTCGACCTTGTAGTAGTTGGTCAGGGTGAAGTTATGGTATTCCATGACTTCTCGGAGCTTCTCCGCAAAGGCTTTGGGGTCGGCCAGGTCGATCAGCCGCACGCCACGACGGGCAACCTTGTCTTCGTAGGCCGGGCCGATACCACGCCCTGTGGTGCCAATCTTGGCATCGCCTCGGGCGGCTTCGCGGGCCTGATCCAGCGCCTGGTGGTAGGGCAGGATCAGAGGACAGGCGCCACTCAGGATCAAACGATCCCGAACCGGCACGCCCTTTTCTTCGAGCTTGCGAATTTCCTTCAACAGGGCATCAGGCGCCAGCACCACGCCGTTGCCGATCACGCAGGTGACGCCCTCGCGCAAAATTCCGGAGGGGATCAGGTGCAGCACGGTTTTCTCGCCATCGATTACCAGTGTATGCCCTGCGTTGTGCCCCCCCTGGAAGCGAACGACCGTCCCCACTTGCTCGGTCAGCAAGTCGACGATCTTGCCTTTACCTTCGTCACCCCATTGAGTGCCCAAAACAACGACGTTTTTGCCCATTTCTTTTCGCTCTAAATGCCTATTTCAGTAGAAGTTCCGACAATGCGTAACAACACGCTCGCGATTTATCCCAGAGGTTTGACCTGCCAGTCATCCCCAACCAGCACTAACTCCCGATCACAGCGCCCAATTACTTCTTCTCGGGGCTGTCCCGGTAACAACTGAATCACCGTTTCACGGCGACGCAATTCTTGGATTTTGTTCCAGAGTCCCGGCTCATCCCCGGCCGGGGCCAGGATTCCGTTACAAGGTAACTCCGGCAGAGTCTCGGCCATGCGCAACAAAGCCTTCACATCTAGGCTGAAGCCTGTGGCCGGGCGCGATACGCCAAACACTGCACCGGCGCCATCGTAACGGCCGCCTTGGGCAATGGCCTGGCCATAGCCTTCCGCATAGGCTGCAAACACCAGCCCCGTGTGATAGTTGTATCCACGCAGCTCACAAAAGTCGAAATAGAACTCAACTTCGGGAAAACGTTTTTCCAGGGCTTCCGCAACCTGCTCCATGGTGTCCAGCCCGGCGAGGACTTCAGCCTCTGTCCCGTCAAACAGGGCCCGGGCCTGGTCCAGTATTTCCCGCCCTCCCGCCAAGCGGGGCAGGCGCCGGATCATCTCCGCCACCTGAGGATCGGCCACGGCATTCGCGGCCAACTCCTCGATATCAGGAATGGACTTCCGCCGCAGGGCATCAAACAACTGCTTTTCCATGGCCTCGTTTAGGCCAGCCTTGGCGATCAGGGCACGATACACGCCCACCTGGGCCAGCTCTACGTGGATATGGGAAATGCCGACGGTCCGCAGTGACTCCAACATCAGGGAGATGACTTCAATGTCGGCAGACACATCAGCCTGGCCATAAAGCTCGCAACCGGCCTGGATCGGGGTGCGGGAGGTCAACATGTGGGCCGGCACTGCGTGCAGCACACTGCCGAGATAACACAGGCGATTGACGCCGCCATTGGCACGGGCGCCTCGCGCATCAATCCGGGCCGCCTGGGGAGTCATATCGGCACGGATCCCCATGAGGCGGCCAGTCAGTTGGTCGGTGATCTTGATCGTCTGCAGGTCCAGATCATGACCCGCACCGGTTAAAAGGGAGTCGAGATACTCGATCAAGGGGGGCGTCACCAGCTCATAGCCCCAACGCTGGTAGAGGTCTATAAGCTGTCGGCGCATGTCTTCAACGACTGCAGCCTGGGGCGGCAACAGTTCTTCCACGCCATCAGGTAGAAGCCAACGATCAGAAACAGACATGATTATTCCAGTCAATTAATGGGCCGGACTTGGCTTATGCCGGAGCCAGCAAGAAACACATGATCATACCTCCGGTGCAGAAGGATCAATGCACCAGATACAGAAGGCCAGTTCCCAGCAACATGCTGACAAACCCGGCCATGCGCAGATGGCGATTGTCCACCTGCGCCAATATTTGCACTAGACGGCGCCAGCGCTCGGGATACAGAAACGGCAGTATCCCCTCAAGAATGAGCATCAGACAAAAGGCTACAGCAAAGTCCTGCCACATAGACTGCTTCTACCAGCACCCATCAATGATACAGGAGCGCTTGCACGGAGCCTGGCAGTCCAGGTCAACCGCACACAAAAACGCCAATTTTACCTAGTTACCCACCATAAAAAAACCGGGACCAGGCCCGGTTCTTTTAAATTGTACCAGACTTATGCCGGCATAACAGAGGACATTTACCATCAGGCTTGGCAATTTCTGGAAGCCATGCCTCCATGGCTTCCAACCATCAGGTCCTCTGGGATACGTTGGCTAGTTTCTGGCGGGACTGGGCGTCTTGAGATAACGCAGGAACTCATTCTGCGCATCCAGTACGATCACATCCCCTTTGCTACTAAAGGTTTTCTCGTAGGCTTGCATGCTACGGTAGAACTCATAGAAGTCCTGATCCTGGCTGAAAGCCTCCGCATACAGCTGGGACGCGATGGCATCCCCTTCACCCCGGGTCCGCTCGGCTTCGGCAAAAGCCTCGGCCAGAATCACAGTGCGCTGACGATCTGCGTCGGCCCGGATGCCTTCGGCCAGCTCATTACCCCGGGAGCGATGGTCCTGGGCTTCTTTCGCCCGCTCCGCCTGCATCCGCTCGAACACAGAGGAGCTCACGTCCACCGGCAGCTCAATGGCCTTGACCCGCACGTCGATCAGGCGGATCCCGAACTCCTGACGGGTGCGCTGGTCCAGGGACTGGGTCAGTTCACGCATCAGGGCATCCCGTTCCCCGGAGATCACTTCGTGTTGGGTACGGCGGCCGAACTGGTCCCGCAGGCCGTTGTCAATCCGCGCCGCCAACAGGGAAATGGCCCGCGCCTCGTCACCCGATGTGGCCCGGTAAAACTTGGCAACATCGATAATCTGCCAAGCCGCAAAGGAATCCACTTCCAGGGGCTTCTTGTCCACCGTCAGATAACGACGCGTGGGAGAGTCCACGGTCAGCACCCGCACATCGAACTTGCGCACCTTGTCCATGAAGGGAATCTTCACATGCAGGCCAGGCTCGATATCCGTGCGGACTTCTTCCCCGAAGCGCAGCAGCACACCACGCTCCCACTCATTGACGATATAGAGCGACTTGGAGCCCACCAGCAATACCAGAAAGACAACAACAATACCCACTACCGATTTAGAGTTCATATCAACGCCCCCTGCTACGGCTGCTTTGGGTAGCAGCCTGACGGCTCAGCGACTCGTCAATCAAACGGCTGACGGTGCTCTCCAAGTCCTGCGGGGTCAGACCCGCCTGGGCACCGGCGGCTTCGCGGCTCGCAGCGCCAGAACCGATTCTGTCCAAGGGAATGTACATCAGGTTATTACCTTCCTTCACATCCACCAGTACCTTGCTGGTACTGCTCAATACATTCTGCATGGCGTCTATATAGAGACGCTCACGGGTTACCTCAGGCGCCTGCTTGTAAATGGCCAGCTGTGCCAGGAAACGTGCCGTGTCACCTTCCGCCCTGGAAATGACCTCAGCCTTGTAAGCCGCAGACTCTTCGATCATCCGTTGCGCCTGGCCCCGGGCTTCAGGAAGCACCTTGTTGCGATAGGCCTCGGCGGACTCGACGACACGCCGCTCGTCTTCCTTGGCCCGTTGCACGTCGTCAAAGGCCGCGCGAACCGCTCGCGGAGGCTGGGCTTCGTTAATGTTGACCTGGCGAACCTCAATCCCCGCCTGGTAATCATCCAGGGAGCGCTGCAGACGCTCCTGCACCCGCACCGCCAATACGGAGCGTCCTTCCGTCAGAACGGCGTCCATCTCCGCACTCCCCACCTCATGGCGGAGTGTACTGTCAATAGCGTACTCCAGCAGGGTTTCCGCATCCCGGACATCCATCAGGAAGTTTTCCAGGTTATTGATGACATACTGAACCGTCAGGTCAATCTCGACGATATTTTCATCTTCGGTCAGCATCTGACCGGAAGTCACCTTGGTGCGGATATTGGTAACTTCACGAATTTCCACCTGATCGATCAGGGGCAGCTTAAAGTGCAGACCGGCGCCATTGGTTTCCAGATACTTTCCAAACCGCAGGACCAGGGCCTGTTGGCGCTCGTCTACGGTGTATACGGAGTTGAAGATCAGGAAAAACACCAGCACGACGGCCACAATGGCAAAAATGCCACCACCACCGGAGGCCGAGGAGCCGCCACCGCCGGACGAGCCCTTGCCGCCAAACAGGCGGTTCAGCTTGTCCATTCCTTTCTTGATTGCTTCATCCAGGTCTGGTGGACCGTCTTGGCGACCCCGGTTACCACCTCCCCAGGGATCCTGATTGTTTCTGTTTCCACCCGGTTCGTTCCAGGCCATGTTCTTCTCCAACTATTAATGGCTTTTTATGACCAATGATGGCCTTTATGGGCCGAGCCTTTGGTCAGCGGCCGCACGGCTTCGTGCCTGAAGCCCGGCAGCACCTGACAGTTTCTCAGCATGGCGAAGCAATGACAACGTCACAGCAAATAAGTTCAGCAATTCTACGGGATGCCAATACTATGAATCTTCAGAACTTTCAGCAACCCGGCTAAACCAGCGCCTCTTCACGTACCCCCACCCGACTCAGCATCTGCTGCCAGTCACTGCGTGGCAGGCGCACTTCCAGGACCAGGGAGCCATCCTCCGAAGCGCCTTCATGCACAACGCTGCCGTTTTGGTACAGCATGGCACGCAGGCGCCCCAGGTTGGGCGGCAACCTGACCGTCTTATGAACCATATTGCGGGCCAGCAGCTCACTGATCGCGGCGAACAGCATGGGAATGCCCTCCCCGGTCTGGGCAGAGAGCCAGACCGCCAGCGGCTTGCCGTCGCTGTCCCGGACAATGCCCGGGCCACGCCCCTCCAGCAGGTCAATCTTGTTGTAGACCACCAGCGTTGGAATTTCGTCGGCACCGATCTCGATCAGCACCTCCTCCACTTGGCGCATATTGTCCTCGCGCTCGAAAGAGTTGCTATCGACCACATGCAGCAGAAGATCTGCATTCTCGGTTTCCTCCAGCGTGGCGCGAAACGCCTCTACCAGCTTATGGGGCAGGTGCCGGATAAAACCGACGGTGTCGGCCAGAACGACCGGGCCAATGTCCGGCAAGGTGATACGGCGAAGCGTCGGATCCAGGGTGGCAAACAACTGGTTTGCCGCATATACCTGAGCTTCAGTGATACGATTGAACAGGGTGGACTTACCCGCGTTGGTATAGCCCACCAGGGACACGGTGGGAATTTCAGCCCGCTGCCGGGCCCGCCGTCCCTGGTCACGCTGGGTCCGCACCTTCTCCAGGCGCTTGCCAATATATTTGATCCGGGCCCGCAGCAGACGGCGGTCGGTTTCCAGCTGGGTTTCCCCGGGGCCACGCAGCCCAATCCCGCCTTTTTGACGTTCAAGGTGCGTCCAGCCACGAATCAGCCGGGTAGACATATGTTCGAGCTGCGCCAGCTCAACCTGCAGCTTGCCTTCGTAGGTACGGGCCCGCTGGGCAAAGATATCGAGGATCACACCGGTGCGATCCAGCACCCGACATTTCAATTCCCGCTCAAGGTTGCGCTCCTGACTGGGTGATAACGCGTGATTAAACAGTACGACATCAGCCTCATGCAGTGAGATCGCTTCCTTGACTTCTTCCAGCTTTCCCTCGCCAACAAAGAAACGGGGACTCGGGTGCGCGCGCGAGCCCTGCACCAGGGCCACCGGCTCCACGCCGGCTGAAATCACCAGCTCTTTGAACTCCTGAGGATCTTCCCTTTCACTTTCAGTCATCAGCTCCAGGTGAACCAGCACTGCACGCTCACCGGCATCGGGCCGCTCAAACAAGGGCTAGAGCCTCCAATCAGGCATTGCCTGCTTCAGCGTCACTATCGGTCGCACCCGGTTGGGGAAGCCGGACATTGCGCGCAGGAACCACAGTGGAAATCGCATGTTTGTAGACCATTTGACTCACGGTGTTCTTAAGCAGGATCACGAACTGGTCAAAGGACTCGATCTGCCCTTGCAGCTTGATTCCATTCACCAGGAAGATGGATACGGGAACTCTCTCTTTCCGCAATGCGTTCAGATAAGGGTCTTGTAGCGAATGCCCTTTTGA
>JAJUGC010000023.1 GCA_029268325.1 Gammaproteobacteria bacterium
ACCACCGGGGTGACCCTGCATCGGCCCTGCTGGAAGTGTTGGATCCGGAGCAGAACCACAGCTTCAACGACCATTATCTGGAGGTCGATTACGACCTGTCCGATGTCATGTTCGTGTGTACTTCCAACTCCATGAACATTCCCGCGCCCTTGTTGGATCGGATGGAGATCATCCGGATTCCGGGTTACACCGAGGACGAGAAGGTCAACATTGCCGAGCGATACCTGATTCCCAAGCAGATCGAGGCCAATGGACTGAAGCCCGATGAGCTGGAAATCCAGGAAGCCGCGGTACGCGACATGATTCGTTACTATACCCGTGAAGCCGGTGTGCGGGGTCTGGAGCGGGAAATTGCCAAGATTTGCCGTAAGGTCGTCAAGAACCTGATGCTGGCTTCCAAGAAATCCGACCAGGTTCAGGTGACCCCGGATGATCTGGAAGAATACCTGGGGGTTCGCAAGTACAGCTATGGCCGGGCCAGCGATCAAAACCGTATTGGTCTGGTAACCGGTTTGGCATGGACCCAGGTGGGCGGCGAGCTGCTGACCATTGAGTCAGCAAGTATTCCGGGCAAGGGCAGGGTGATTAAGACCGGTTCCTTGGGAGATGTGATGCAGGAGTCCATCCAGGCGGCCTTGACGGTCGTGCGGGGCCGGGCATCTGTGCTGGGGATCGAGAAGGACTTCCACGAGAAGAACGATATCCATATCCACGTACCGGAAGGGGCCACACCAAAGGATGGTCCCAGTGCGGGCATCGCTATGGTGACCGCTATCGTCTCCACCCTGACGGGCGTGCCCGTGCGGTCTGATGTGGCGATGACCGGAGAGATTACCCTGCGGGGAGAAGTGCTGGCGATCGGCGGCCTCAAAGAGAAGTTGCTGGCCGCACACCGTGGAGGCATCCGGACCGTGGTAATTCCCGAGGACAACCGCCGTGACTTGCGGGATATTCCGGACAACATCAAGGCCGATCTGGATATTCGGCCCGTGAAATGGATCGATGAAGTGTTGGAAGTGGCCTTAGAATACGTGCCTGCACCGAAAAAGGGCGCAGGGGCTGACGAGAAGGAAGGTAAGAAAATTACCGGTAATGGGCCTGAAGCCGCTGAAACCGGGGATCGAATCAATACGCACTAATGCGAAGCCGTGCTTGACAGGCTTTCGAGCCTGTTGGTATAAATGAACCCGTGCCAGGCAGCGCCACATAAGGCCTGCCGGGCATTCGGGGAGTCCATGGAAAAAGTATAAGATAAAAATAGGTTTGCTCGCGCTCAGTTCACCTTTCCGTCGGTGTTACAAAACCTGTTCCTTTATTATCTTTTTCATATCCAAAACTGAGATCTAAGGGGTTTAGTGTGAATAAGTCCGAACTAATCGATGCAATCGCTGCATCTGCAGATATTTCCAAGGCAGCCGCTGGCCGTGCTCTGGATTCTATGGTTGAGGCGATTACCGACGCGCTGAAGAAAGGTGACCAGGTCACGCTGATCGGTTTCGGTACTTTTGCAGTTAAAGAGCGCGCCGCGCGTACCGGACGTAATCCACAGACTGGTGAAACCATTCAGATTGAAGCTGCCAAGGTTCCCGGATTCAAGGCCGGCAAGGCTCTTAAGGATGCGGTAAACTAATAGCAGTGTAGTGCCTGGCTTGTCAGCAGGCGCTTGAGTTTTAAGGAGCGGTAGTTCAGTTGGTTAGAATACCGGCCTGTCACGCCGGGGGTCGCGGGTTCGAGCCCCGTCCGCTCCGCCAATTCAAAAAATAGGCGCACATTCTGCGCCTTTTTTGCGTATGACCTATTGGGAAAGTTCCGAGCCCGGATTGACGGGGCTCTGTATCGGCTCCGCAAGAACCCTTTGCAAGCTCCGATAGGATCGACATAGATGGAGAATAGAGGTCCGCATGCTTCAAAACATTCGGGATAATGCTCAAGGCACCATAGCTAAAATAATCGTTGCCGTTATTGCCATAACTTTCGCCTTGTTTGGGGTGGAAAGCATCGTCGGGGGCATGCAAGGCGAGCCTGAAGTAGCGGTGGTTGATGGCGAGGAGATTACGGAGTCCCAATACGCACGGGCAGTGGAACAGCGTCGCCGTCAGATCCTGAGTCAGATGGGGCCGCAGGCGGATGCTTCTGCGATTGACGAAAACCTGCTGCGCCGTGCTGTCCTGGAGGGCTTGATTGAAGAGCAGGTGCTTCTGAATGCTGCGGACAACAAAAAGCTTGTCATTTCAAATGCCTTGATTGACCAATACATCCGCTCCATGCCGGCATTCCAGCAAAATGGACGGTTCAGCCAGGAAGCCTATGTGGCGACCCTGCGTGGTGCTGGTATCCTGCCATTGGAGTTCCGCCAGTCTATTACCCGCGAGCTGCTGCTTCAGCAGGATCGTGAGGCCATTCGCCAGACCGCCTTTGTAACCGATAGCGAGCTTTCCAGGCTGATCGGCTTGGATCGCCAGACCCGTGACTTTGCTTACTTGACCATTCCCACAGAGCAGTTCAGGTCGCAGGTGGAAGTTACCGACGAAGAGATTCAAGAGTATTACCAGGCGAATCAGGACGCGTTCCGACTGCCTGAGCGGGTAGCTCTGGAGTACATCGAGTTGGATCGCGCTGCATTGGCCGATGAGGTTAAAGTTACCGAGCAGGATTTGAAAGTTCGATACGAGCAGGCCATCGCTGAGCTGCAAAGGCAGGAGGAGCGTAAGGCTGCCCACATTCTGATCGAGGTTGGCGAGGATCAAAACCGGGAGGAAGCTCTGGCCCGAATCAATCAGATCCAGGAAGAGCTGCAAGCCGGTGCGGATTTCGCTGAGCTGGCGAAGAAGTATTCTCAGGATTTGGGTTCTGCCAATGATGGCGGTGATCTCGGCTATGTGACCCCCGGTATTTTTGTACCGGAATTCGATCAGGCCTTGTTTGAAATGAGACCTGGTGAAGTGTCAGAGCCGGTGTTGACGGAATTCGGCTATCACCTGATCAAGCTGGAGGATGTGCGAGAGCAGGAGGCGCCTACGTACGAGGAAATGAAGGAACAATTGACTGCTACCGTGCGTATGGAAAAGGCTCAGGCACTGTTTGAAGAGAAGGCCAGGCTGCTGGAAGACGTTAGCTATACCGCGCCAGACTTGGAAGAGCCGGCCAGCGTTCTTAAAGTGGAGGTCAAGGAGTCCCCAGTGTTTTCCCGAGAAGGGGGCGAAGGCCTGTTCGCCAATCCCCGGCTGGTTAATGTGGCATTTTCAGATGAAGTCTTGAATGGTGAAAACAGCAGCCCGCTGGATATTGGCGATGGCAAAAAACTGGTAGTACGCCTGAAGCAGCACTTTGAGCCTTCAGTGGAGCCCCTTGAGGCAGTAGAGCAAGAAATACGGGAGCGCTTGGTTGCCGAGAAGGCTCAGGAAAAAGCCGCAGAGTTGGGTGCCCAATTGGTTGCAGCTTACGAACAGGGCGCTTCCTTTGAGGAGCTGGCGAAGCAGGCTAACCAAACATGGCAGACTGTGGACCAGGCCCAGCGCTCAGAGCCCAGCGTTAATCCGGATGTTCTGGCGGAAGTCTTTGCCATGCCCCGCCCCCAGGCAGGGGAAAGCGGAGCTTCCGAGGTTGTGGTGCAATGGTTCAAGATTGGTCTTGATCAGTATGTCCTGGTGGCCCTCAAGTCGGTACAGGATGGTAGCCTGGAGAGTTTCAGCGAGGCTGAGCGTAAGGCCATCGAAGACATTCTGGTTCAGAGCGGGGGCGCCCGGGAATACCTGCTCAAGTCTCAACTGCTTCACCAACAAGCAGATATCAAGCGAACATAATCAGTCTCTCCAGCCCAAAAAAGGCCGCCTTGTGCGGCCTTTTATTTTGCCTGTGATTTGCCGGTATCCCGCGATTTTCCTTGGAGTTTCAGGTCGGTTAGATTTGTGTACTGGTTATCTTTAACCCCCGGTTAATTCATGTATCTTTACGTTACTTCCAGTTGGGGAGTGGCAGCCTCTGCACTTCACCATGGAAAAGGTCTACGGAGATTTGGGACCAGATACTTGGTGCGGATATTGGACAGGTTCCATTTATGTTTTTAGTGCTTGCTGGATCGTTACTTACGTTTCACATGACCCATGTAGCAACGGAGGTGGAGCCTCACGCGACGGGCGTGGTGTTCTATGAGCAAACGATCCAGGGCGGGCGGAGCTTCATTCGTCACGACGTAATTGTTGAGCCGGCCAAAGAACAGAAGTTTCGTAACATTGTTCGCCAGGCATACGACTACAGTTGCGGCTCCGCAGCACTGACGACGATTTTGGAGCACTATCTGGGGCGAAAGTTTGAAGAGCGCCAGATCATGGAAGGCCTGCTTCACTATGGAGAAGCCGACAGGATTGTCGAGCGGCGTGGCTTTTCCATGTTGGACTTCAAAAGGTTGGTGACGGCATTGGGGTATCCCTCCGGGGGCTTTCGGGCTGAAATCGAAGACTTGATGGAGCTCGACCATCCCGCCATTGTTCCGATCAACTATGCTGGCTTTAAGCACTTTGTGGTGGTTCGAGATGTGCGAGACGGACGTGTTTTCGTTTCCGACCCTGCCATGGGGAATATGAGCTTCACCATTCCTCTCTTTGAAGAGCACTGGGATCAGAATGTGCTGTTTATCGTGTTCCCGGGTAATACGACGCCCGTGGACGGGTTGGAGCTTCGCGAAGAAGACTTGCGCTATATCGATGACCAGACCTTCTCACTGAATGTTTACCGGGAGTTTCCCGAGTTTCACTGGGCCTTGGAATCTCGTATTCGGAATGAGTTGGAGCGCCAGAAGAATAATCCGGATGGCTCTGTGAACAACACCAGCAAAACCCTCTATTACAAACGGCAATAGCTAGTGGCTGTGGTGGCGCGTTCATAGAGGGATGAACTGGTTCTATATAAGAAAAATAGTAAAGGAAAAGGGAATGAAGCTTCGGGCAGTATCTTATCTTGCATTTTTTGCTGCAGTATTCTCATCGTTCCATGCCACTGCACAAGAAGCACAAAGCAGTGTCGACCAGGCCCGGGAAGCGTTGTCTCGTCAGGAAGGTGATGCAGACGCTGCCAAGCAGCTGGAAGAGGTGTTTCAGGCTGCAGAGAAAAACTACTCTTTGCTGAAAAAGGGCAAGTTTGGCCTGACCTATAACTTTGATTACTCCTATTTTGGTGATCAGCGTCTGGATATTGCTATTGTCAACAACAGTATTTTGAATTTCGACGTCACGCCAGCCGCCCAGCATAACTTCACGAATACCTTTACCATTGATTACGGCCTTTTCGATAACCTGACCTTATCCACGCGTATTCCGCTGGTCACCAAATATGAGACAACCGATGAGCTGGATAACTCCGATATGGGGGACGTCAGCTTTACATTCAGGTACCAGCCGTTCTCCTATGTTCCGGGCAAGATGAGTACAACCCTGTTTGGTAGCTTTAAATCCGCAACGGGGACGAGCCCTTACGAAATCGATATTAACCGGCAATTGGCCTCCGGTAGTGGTTACTATTCCGTTTCGGCGGGTGCGAGTTTTTCCAAGGTACTGGACCCGGTAGTGGTATTCAGCTCCCTGAGCTTTAGCTATGCCTTCAATGAAACCGGCCTGAACCAGGTTCGGGGTGGCAGGGTGTTGGAGAAGGTGGAACCGGGTAACTCTCTGTCCCTGTCTGGCGGCTTCGCCTATTCGCTCTCCTATGACGTTTCCCTCAGTATTTCCGCACAAGTCGGCTTTACCGATGAAACTGTGTTGACGTTCAGCGACGGTGGTGAAGCCGTGGCCGAGGATCAGGTCAGTGCGCTCGTCAACTTTGCGCTGGGGATTCGTGTCAGCGACAAAACCATCATTAATACCAACGTTGGCTTCGGTCTGACTGAAGACTCACCGGATGTGTTAATCGGTGTTTCCCTGCCGATCAATATCGGTGGCCTGGCAGAATAATTCGTATTAATAAAGCGGGCATCAGTTCCATGGGTTTTCAACTCAGAGTAAACAAGTGGTCGCGGAGCTTGTGCTGGAAAAGTGCGGGTTTAGCGCTTGTTCTAGCCGCCGGTTCGAATCCTGCTGTTGCACAACTGACTCAAAACATGGCCGTTGATACAAAGGCATTGGCATTGGGTAACGCAGTAACGGCAGATCCGCCGGGTATTAACTCCATTCACTACAATCCTGCGGGGCTGGCTAAGCTTAAAGGCCGGCACTTTTCCGTCACCCTCTTGAACCTGTTTCTGGAAATCGGCGCCGACTTCGATGCGCCGGACGGCTACAACGTGTTTGGCATTGACGGCACGGTCAATGACCCGATTATTGCGGCAAATGATCGCAGTAAAACCCGTCAGCCAGCTATTTACATCCCGGGTTGGGGATTGCAAAAGCTGATTGAAGGCCCGGGCCTGTTGCCCAGCCAAGGGATTTCCTTCAACTCTCCAGGTTCCAAGTTCACTTTCGGTACGGCGGTCTATGCGCCTCAGTTGGCAGGTTATTACCGCAGCTTTAAAGACCCGGCCCGTTACCTGGCCAAAGCGGTCGCCATGGAGCGTCTGACCTATTTGTCCCCGACCTTTGGCTACGAGATCAACGATGAGTGGTCGGTCGGGGCGGGTGTGAACTTTTCTTATCACGCTATTGCGATTGATATGATGGCTCGGGCCCCGAACATGCTGATGGGGGTGACGGAAATTGTGCAGGACGCCATTGACTGTCAGGACAAGCAGGAGCCCTTGATGCCATTCCTTGGGTTCTGCGGTGGTAACGTTGGTCCTTGGGACGATGTGGGCAGTGTGAGTTTTGCTGTGCAGGAAACCCTGTCGCCTACCTTCAACATTGGTGTTCTCTGGGAGCCTACCGACTGGTTTTCCTGGGGAGCGAGCTATACCAGTGAAGGTAAGATGAAGCTCAAAGGCGACTACGAGCTGGTCTATACCGATGACTGGTCGGGCTTTTGGAATAGCTTCTCCAACTCCCTGATTGGCTCCATTACCGGCGCTATCCTGGGCTTGCCAACGGGCGTTCCCAGAGAGGCTGGTAACCTGTCCATGGATTTGCGTTATCCCCAGCACTTTCAGACCGGTATCAGTGTTAAAGTCCATCCCCGGCTGACCTTTAACATGGACGTGGGCTGGACTGACTACAGCGTGTGGGACTCCATGGTGCTGAAGTTTGACCGAAACCTTGAGTTTTTGACGGCGGCCCGACTGCTGTCACCCTCCCAGGCGACACCGAACACCATGATCATCATGATGGAATACCAGGATGTCTGGAACTGGGCGTTTGGGGTGGAGTTCCACGCCACCAGCCGGTTGGACTTGCGAGCCGGTGTGGAAATTCGGGATTCGGTGATTCCGGATCACCGGCGCGATACCATGAACCCCTTTGGTGGGGCCAACCTGTATAGCGTTGGCTTGGGGTATCGGTGGGACCGGAATACCGAGATCGACTTCAGTTTGAGCTATATGCGCTCTTATGAAGATATTCCCGCAGGAACCAGCTGTAACGTAAACTGCGATCATATTCAAAATATTGTCTATAACCCCTATGCAGGGCTGGATGTCCAGACCAAGTTGCGGGTGGTGATCGCGGGCTTAACCTTTAGAACGAAATTCTAGGTCGCCGTGAAGCTCATGAAGTATGGAGTCTTTGCCCTGCTGATCGCGCTTGTCCCGTTGGCGCACGCAGACCGCTACTACACCTGGGTGGATGAGTACGGGCGGGTGCGCCATACCCTGATTCCAGAAAAGCCCCAGCCTGCAAAAAGCGCTCATAAGGATTCAGGGACTGAGGCCGGGAAGGAGCGGGAGGAGTCGGACTCAACTCCAAATGGGCTAGAGCAGGTTGATGGGCAAGCTGGTACCACACCGGCTTCTGCACAAACGGCAGGATCTGACGGGTTTTCTGAAAGTGACTACATTGATGCCGAAGAGCTTCAGCGGCAGGGATATGTAAGAGCAGAAGAGGACCGCCGGTTCTACACCTGGATGGATCACAACGGCGTGATCCAGAGCAGTCCTTATCCACCGGCTACTGCCGGCGGAACAAGTAGCCCCCGACCAGATTCCGGGAAAAGAATCTCCCCATTTCTCCAGATAGAGCGTTATCAGCATCATCCACCGGTCGATCAGGCCCGGGTGGACGAGTTCGCCCGTCGCCTGTTCCAGCTGGATCAGCCACCTCAAGGCCGACTCGGCCGGCTAAGCCAACACTGTTGTGCCGACCTGAGTCGCTCAGAAATTGTTGAGATGGACCTTGAAAATGGCTACACGCTCGAGTTCGATGCAGACTCTGATAAATATCCTTTTGCCACAGGGGATAGTGTTTATCAGCTAATCCGTTTACCAGCCTCCCGTCACGAATACATGTTGCGGATCCAATCCTTTGTGAAAGGTGAGGTCTTCTATCCGGCCTTGGTATTTCTCAACGACCGCTTCGAACCCCGGCGCCTAGTGGCTAATGTGGTGCATGATTTCGAACCGGAAAACTGGTTTCGCTACGGTTATCTGGAAGGTTGGGTGAATGTTGAGCCCCAGCATAACGATACCTATCTTCTGATCCTGACTCTGAAGGAAGACTTAAACCGGCACAGTATGGTTAAACGCAAAAAGCGGGATGTGCCTGTCAAACATAGCCAACAGGGCTTGCTGCATATCAGTGTCGATGCCGAGTTTTAGCAGGTACGCCTGATTCTTTTATTCTCCAAGTTACTACCGAAGTGCCTGTTAAGGCCTTTCGTGCCTTGCCAGCGCATGAAAAAAAACCACCGGGATACCGCTTGGCTCCACAAAGGGCTCTAATATTGTCTGCTGTCTTACCTGGTACGATACAGGTTGCTGAGCAGCGCCATGGCAGCGTTGATCCGCTTGAGCTCTTCGGCGTCGCCTCCGCGGTCTGGATGATGTTTCATCGCCAGACGTCGGTATTGTCTTTTTAAAGTGGAATAATCGACAGGCTCCTCCAATTCCAATATTCGAAGCGCTTCCTGTTGTTCCAGCGGCTTCAGAGGGGGGGCTGCTTGCTTCCAAAAATTGTTCAGCAGGCTATCCACGTCTTCCTGGGTGTACTCAAAGTTGTCCCAGTTCAAGTAGAAGTCCCGTAAAGGATCAGCTTCCGCCACTCCCTCCTTGCCCGGTAGGTAGGGTGTCAGCTGAATGCGCAGAGGCGAGATTTCCAGGGAACCCAGTTGCTCCAGATGGAACTGGTCTCGCAGTTGATACAGGGCATGGAAGAGCATGAAGTGGACGCGGTACATGGACAGGCTGTTGCGTAGACAGTCAGCCTGGAACAGGGAGTAGGGAGGTGCACTGAGTTCCCGGATCAGTTCGAATTCGCTTCGGCTTTCCCGGCTACCAACCAGGAGCTGGGTTAAGTTGAGCTGGAGCAGCTCCAGGAAACCGGCGAAGTTATTGTGAGAGAGGTTCAGTATGTTGGCCACCTAGAGAGCATAGTTGAAGGATCGGCCCCTGAACAGCCAAAACTCAGGTGCAGGCAGCTTCCTAGACGATGAACAGCGATTTTCGATTTTCCGGGGTTCACGGGGTACTTCCCGTGCTGCAGATGTCCCGGAAAGCTGATTCAGGCGGTTCTCTTAGTTAGTCAGTTTGGCGACTTCCTTGAGGCCCCCCAGGAAAAGCGCTGCGGCAACGCGGGCTGCTTCCTCGGGCTCGTCTGGAACTTGACGGGCGACCGCCAGGCCCATTTCATAGGCCACGCCGAAAAATGAGGCGGTGATGTATTTGACGTTGGCTTCCGGAATACGTCCTTCCGCCATGGCTGCGACTATTTCTTGCTCCAGGGATTGGAAGGCCTGACCTAGCAGGTTGGAATCATAGAGGTCGCGAATGGCGCGATGATTGTCATGGGCCAGCTCGTAAAGCAGAGGGTCGTCAGCGATGGCCAGAAACAGCGCTAAATAGGCGGCGTAAATCCGCTCATCTAGAGTTTTAGCGGTTTCTTGTAAGGCGATTAGTTTTTGATCCAGGCCCTTGAGGTAATCGTCCAGGATGGCCCGAAAAATAGACTCCTTGTCAGTAAAGTAGTTATAGAAGGTACCAGAGGCTAGATTGGTCTTGCTGATGATGTCACGAACGGTGACTTGTTCGTACCCTTTCTGGGCAAAGCATTCCCTCGCCGCACTCAAAATGGCTTGCCGGTTGCGTAACCGGGTCAATTCCCGTTTCCCAGGTTTAACGGGTTCTCGCATTTTTACACTATCCATAGTTGACTCACACTATCCATAGATGCTGAAGTCCAATTTACCGCTCCTTGTAAAACGGCCTCATTATACATGCTTTGTTCTTGGTGTTGATTGCGAAAGAGGAGTTTCGCCAGGATTCGGCGGTTGGATTATAATGCGGGCCCGAGTAGTGATGGCGTGACTGGTACCAAGTTATATGACAAGCGAAGAGCGTTCCCGCAAAGACAAGCTTGAGCTCAACAAGCTGCAGAAATTATTGCGTCGTAATATGGGCAAGGCGATAGCCGACTTCAATATGATTGAGGACGGCGATAAGGTGATGTGCTGTCTCAGTGGTGGGAAAGACTCTTACACCATGCTGGACATCCTGTTGAACCTGCAGAAGCACGCGCCGATCAAATTCGATCTGATCGCGGTCAACCTTGACCAGAAGCAGCCAGGTTTCCCCGAAGAGGTGCTCCCCAACTATCTGAAGAGCCTGGGGGTAGAGTTTTATGTGATCGAGCGGGATACATACAGCATTGTGCAGGACAAGGTTCCGGAGGGTAAAACCACCTGTGCCCTCTGTTCCCGGCTGCGGCGCGGTATTCTGTATGATTTTGCAGCAGAGCATAAAGTGACCAAGATCGCCCTGGGACACCATCGGGAAGATATTTTGGAAACCTTATTTCTGAATATGTTCTATGGCGGCAAGATGAAGGCTATGCCTCCCAAACTCCGCAGCGATGATGGCCGCAATATCGTGATCCGCCCGTTGGCCTATTGTCGCGAGAAGGATATCGAGCGTTACTCGCGATTGCGGGAATTTCCCATCATTCCCTGCAACCTGTGTGGCTCTCAAGAGGATTTGCAGCGCCAGAATATCAAGATGATGCTGCAGGCTTGGGACAAGCAGTCTCCTGGCCGGCTGGAGAATATGTTCAGGGCCTTGCAGAACGTGGTGCCATCCCACCTGGCAGACACCCAGCTGTATGACTTTAACCGCCTGGAAAGCGGCGAACCCAGTGACCGTTTTGATCGGCTGGATGTAGTCAACCTGTGACGAAACCAGGCACCGAATGCACCTAGTCCCTGGGATAGGGAACTGAAGAAAAGGCGTTCCGGATGGAACACCTTTTTTGTCAGATAATCTTGGAGAAGCCTTGGGCCTGTTTCGGCAGGTATTGATCGAACTCCTTGCAAATCGCCCGCACCAACAGACGACCGGCCGGCAGAATTTCAATACCCTCATGGTCCAGACTCAGCAGGCCATCGTCCGCCATGGGTCGTAAGGCCGCCAGTTCCGGCGCGAAGTGGGTCTGGAAGTCAATGTTGAGCCGCTTGGACCACTCGGCAAAATTGAGTTGGAAGTGGCAGATCAGCTGCATAATGACGGCGCGCCGGATCTCGTCTTCTTCTGTCAACCAAGCACCACGCTTGATGGGCAGGCGGCCTGCATCAATGGCTTCCTCATAGGCCGGCATTTCATGGTGGTTCTGGTAGTAGGCGCGTCCCACCTGGCTGATGGAGGACACTCCCATGGCCACCAGGTCACAGTTGCCATGGGTGGTATAGCCTTGGAAGTTGCGATGCAATTGGCCGGTGCGCTGGGCAATCGCCAATTCATCGGTGGGCTTGGCAAAGTGGTCCATGCCAATGTATTCGTAGCCCGCCTCCAGCAGGCGGTCGATGGTCTGCTGCAAAATGATCAGCTTGTGCTCCGGCGGGGGCAGGTCTTCTTCCCGAATACGGGTTTGAGGATAAAACCGGCCGGGCATATGGGCATAGTTGAAGACTGACAGCCGATCCGGTGACAGTTCCAGCACCTTTTCCACGGTTGCGCCAAAGCTTTCGATGGTCTGGTGGGGAAGGCCATAGATCAGATCCAGGTTAATGGAACGGAAACCTTCCTCCCGTGCAGCCTGGAGTACGCTTTGTGTCAGTTCCAGGGGTTGGATGCGGTTGACGGCCTTTTGCACCTTCGGGTCCAGATCCTGCACCCCCAGGCTGATCCGGTTAAAGCCGATTTCCCGGAGCACTTTCAAGGTCTCGGGATTGGCTTCACGGGGGTCGATCTCAATGGAATAGTCACCCCGGTCATCGTCGCGCAGGCGGAAGTGGCGCCGGGTTTCCGCCATGAGCTCCCGCATCTGGTCGGGGGAAATAAAGGTGGGTGTGCCGCCACCCCAGTGCAGCTGCTCAACCTGGCGATCGTTGCCGTGTAGATCCACC
This sequence comes from Gammaproteobacteria bacterium, assembly GCA_029268325.1. Classification (GTDB taxonomy): domain Bacteria; phylum Pseudomonadota; class Gammaproteobacteria; order Pseudomonadales; family Oleiphilaceae; genus JAEZAA01. The sequence continues at coordinate 12,403 of JAJUGC010000023.1, forward strand.
TGCATCTGCATATCCCGGTATAAGCGGTCCAGATAAGGCTGTGCCTTTTCACGGCGCTTGGTGATGATCTTGTTACAGGCGCAGTAGTAGCACAGGTGCGCGCAGAAGGGGATATGGAAATAAAGGGACAAAGGCTTGCCGTTTTTACGCCCTTCTTCGGCGGCCTGGCGGCAGTCCGCTTCACCGAAGCTCTCGTCGAACTGAACGGCCGTAGGGTAGGAGGTATATCGCGGCCCCGACAGGTCATAGCGGCGAATGA
>JAJUGC010000024.1 GCA_029268325.1 Gammaproteobacteria bacterium
ATGATGGTGCACTCCGGCGCAAGCCAGGTGGCCTGGCTGATCGTGGGTGTGATTACCCTGGCGGTAATGTATCTGGCCGGCGGACACTTCTACACGGGCGCCTGGAAGTCCTTCAAGGCCCACAATGCCAATATGGATACCCTGATTGCCGTCGGCACCGGCTCGGCCTGGCTCTACTCCATGCTCGTCGCCCTCTGGCCGGAGGCCTTGCCACTGGCCGCACGCCATGTGTATTTCGAAGCCTCGGCCATGATCATCGGCCTGATCAACCTGGGTCAGGCCCTGGAAATCCGTGCCCGTGGCCGCACCTCGGCCGCCATTCAAAGGCTGCTGGACCTGCAGGCCAAGACCGCCCGGGTGATTCGCAACGGCCAGGAAATCGACATTCCCATTGAGCGGGTCTGCCAGGGAGATCAGGTACGAGTACGCCCCGGAGAAAAGATCGCCGTGGATGGCCGTGTTGTGGAAGGCCACAGCCTGATCGACGAGTCCATGCTGACCGGCGAGCCCCTTCCGGTACGCAAACAAGCCGGGGATACGATATCCGCCGGCACCCTGAACCAGACCGGCACCCTGATCTATGAAGCGGAACGGGTGGGCAAGGACACGGCTCTGGCCCAAATCATCCAGCTGGTCAAACGGGCCCAGAACACCAAGCCCGCCATTGGCCGTCTGGCTGACAAGGTTTCCGCGGTGTTCGTTCCCACCGTCATGATCATTGCCGTGCTGGCCGCCATGGCCTGGTACAACTTCGGCCCCGCACCCCAAGCCTCTTACATGCTGGTGGCCCTTACCACGGTTCTGATTATCGCCTGCCCCTGCGCCCTGGGGCTGGCCACGCCCCTGTCGGTCATGGTCGGTGTAGGCAAGGCGGCCGAGAACGGAATCCTGATCCGCAAGGGCGAGGCCCTGCAACAGTCCGGCAAGCTGGACCTGTTGGTCCTGGACAAGACCGGCACCATTACCGAGGGCAAGCCATCCGTCACGGAAATCCTGACCGTTGGCAACTGGAGCCAGGATGAAGTCCTGCGCCTCGCCGCCAGCCTGGAGCGGGGCTCGGAGCATCCCCTCGCCCATGCCATCATTACCTCAGCCCAGGAGCGGGGTCTGAACCTGACGGAGGCCCAGAACTTTGAAACTCTGTCCGGCCAGGGTGTGCGAGGACAGGTGGATGGACAGGAAATCCTGATCGGCAACCGCCGCTGGCTCAACCAACTCGGCGTTGAGACCCGCGAACTGGATGCCCAGGCGGATAGGCTCGCCAAGCGGGCCAGCTCCCCCCTGTATGTCGCGGTCAACAATCAACTCGCCGGCATCATTGCCGTGGCGGATCCCATCAAGAGCGATTCTGCCGCCGCGATCAAGCGCCTGCATCAGCGGGGCCTGCGGATCATCATGCTCACCGGGGATGTGAAGGACACCGCCCTGGCCATCGCCCGCCAAGTCGGGGTGGATGAGGTGCACGCGGAAGTCTTGCCGGCAGACAAGGCGCGAATCGTGCGCCAGCTCATGGAGCGCGGCCACCGGGTCGGCATGGTGGGCGACGGCATCAACGATGCCCCGGCCCTGGCCCAGGCCACCGTTGGCTTTGCCATTGGCACCGGCACCGACGTGGCCATCGAGAGTGCCGATGTGACCCTGATGCGGGGTTCTCTGCACGGCGTCGCCGATGCCATTGAAATCTCCGCCGCCACCTTGCGCAATATCAAACAAAACTTGTTTGGCGCCTTTATCTATAACGTGTTGGGCATTCCCATCGCAGCAGGCGTGCTCTATCCCATATCCGGTATGCTGCTGGATCCGGTATTCGCCGGGGCGGCCATGTCCCTGTCCTCGGTGACAGTGGTAACCAACGCCAACCGGTTACGCCTGTTTAAAACCAGCCTGCAGAAACAGGAGGCCTGATATGAGTCTGCTCATCAATCTGGCGGGCGTGGCCCTGATCGCCTTGATTATCTGGTGGTTTTGGCTGTGGCAGCCCAAGAGCCTGGCCCGTGTCCAACAGGGCGTGGTGGAAATCCTGGTAGACCAGGGCGTCTATTCACCAGCGCGGATCGAAATTCCCGCCGGGCAAGCCACCACCCTGCGTTTTGTGCGCAAGGATCCCAGCCCCTGTGCGGAGCAGGTGCTGATCGACCAGCTCGGTCTCAGTGCCGAGCTGCCAATGAACAAACCCCGGGATGTGATGGTCAAACCCAATCAGCCCGGCCGCTATGAATTCACCTGCCAGATGCGTATGTATCGTGGCGAACTTATTGCAAAGTAATCCTTCTTCCATCCGTTATATCCAGGAGCGCGTTCCATGAAGCCCAAACTAGTCCGAACCTTGGCCCTTTCCACCCTGATCGTTGTAGGCGCTGGAGCAGCCTATACGTTCAACCCCCTGACCACACCCCAGGTGCAGGCTCAGGAAGTCACCGTCTATAAATCCCCAACTTGCGGCTGTTGCACGGACTGGATCAAGCACTTGGAAGATAATGGCTTTAAGGTGGTGGCCAAGGACACCGGAAATATGCATCAGATCAAGCAGCAGGCGGGCCTGCAGCCCGGGCTGGGCTCTTGCCATACGGCCTTTGTGGACGGTTATGTCATTGAAGGCCATGTGCCCGCCAGCGATATCCACCGCCTGCTGAAGGAAAGGCCCGCTGCCCGCGGCCTGGCGGTTCCCGGCATGCCCATTGGCTCACCTGGCATGGAAGTAGCGGGCCGCCCCAATGATCCTTATGATGTAATCCTGTTTCGGGAAAACGGGCAGAATGAGCGCTTCAGCCACCATAACTGATGATAAAAAGGGACCTCACCCATCCGGTGCAGGCTCCCCACACGCATAAGGAACTTGGATTGCTATGAGCAGGGGTATCAAGATTGCCGCCGGCATTGTGCTGGGGATTGTCGGTTTAGTCGTGATTGCCGCCATCCTGGCGGTGCTCTTTGTGGACCTCAACCGTTTCAAGCCGCAGATTGAACAGGCGGTACAGGAACAGACCGGCCGCACACTGCAAATCGAGGGCGATATTGGCTGGTCGCTGTATCCGGTCCTGGGCATCGAGCTTGGGCAAACGACGCTGAGCAACGCGCCGGGCTTTGGCGAGCAGCCCATGGCCTCCATCCAGCAAGTCTCGGTGGGCGTGTCCTTGCTGCCCCTGCTCGGCGGTAACCTCAACATTTCCGAGCTGGTACTGCAGCGCCCCCAGATCATGCTCGCCCGCAAAGCCGACGGCACCACCAACTGGGACGACCTGATCCAGAAGCAGCAGGAAGCCCAGCCCCAGGAAGAGCCTCAGCCGGAACAACAGGACAGCACCGGCCAGCCCCTGCAGATTGCCATTGAAGGCGTCAGCCTGACCGATGCGGACATTCTCTGGCGCGACGAGATGAACGACCAGCAGGTCCGTATCGCGCCCTTGACCCTGTCCACCGGCCCGATCCAGCCCGGTACCCCGACCGACCTGGAGCTGGTGCTGGCCGTTGCCAACGAAAATCCACAGGTCAATGCCAATCTCCGCCTGACCACCCGTGTGACCAGTGCCGAAGATTTAGCCTGGGTCGAGTGGCAGGATCTCGCCCTGCAGTTGAAAGCCCAAGGGGCGGCAATTCCCGCCAAACAGGCCACCCTGACCTTTAACAGTAGCGGCCGCATTCACCTGCAAGACCAGACCCTGGATATGCAGCGTTCCATTTTGGCATTTGAGGTGCCGGAACTGGAGCAGACCATGCATGCCAAAGGCCAGCTTAGCCTGAGCGTACAGGGCAACCTGGAAGCGCAAACCTTCAGCAGCGAAGACCTGGCCTTCCAGGCCCTGGTCACCGGCCCTGAGCTGCCGGGCGGCCAGGCCAACCTGGATCTGACCACGCCGTTCTCGGTGGATCTCAACCAGCAAACCCTGAGCCTTCCCGCCATTGCCGCTTCAGCCCTGGGCCTTAAGCTCAACGCCAAAGTGGAAGGCAGCCAGATTGTGGACAACCCGCAACTCAAGGGTGAGCTCCAGCTCGCCCAATTTGCGCCCCGGGTGCTGATGGAACGCCTGAATATCGAACTGCCGCCCATGAACGGACCCAATGCCCTGGAGAAAGCGGCGTTTTCCACCCAGTTCAACGCCACCACCAGCACGGCCAACCTGTCCCAGCTCAAGATTCTGTTTGACGACAGCAACCTCAACGGCAACGCCCAGGTGAAGCTGGGCGACAAAACCGATGCCCAGTTCGAGCTGGTCATGGATCAGATCGTGGTGGACCGCTATCTGCCACCGCCGACAGAAGATGACGACGCCACCCCGGCGCCAGCGGACTCCGGCGCCAGCGAGCAAGCGCCTGGCACCACCGCGTCCTCTGCCGAGCAGCCGGCATCCGATCCCTTTGCCTGGATGGAGACGATCAATCTCAACGGCAGCATCAAGATCGGCAAGGTTCTGGTAAAAGACACGCCCCTGACCGATGTGGTGGCCAATATTCGGGTTCAGGATCAGGTGCTGACCCTTGACCCGGCCCTGACCGCCTTCGGCGGCCGCCAAACGGCCCAGGTACAGGTGGACGCCCGCGGCGACACACCCAAAACCCAGGTGAAAACCGGCCTCCGGCTGGGACAGGTGGAAAGCATGCTGCGCACCATCATGAATCAACCGCCCCTGGAAGGCAGCGGCAGCCTGGATCTGGCCCTCAGCCTGGAAGGCCTGACCCTGCCGGAAATCCAGAAGAGCCTGCAAGGGGGCGGTGAGCTCAGGATTACCGATGGCGCCTTTAATGGCGTCGATATCCTGGAATCCATCCGCAGCAGCGTGGCTTCGCTGCGGGGTAAAGAGGTGAAGGCCAGCCAAAAAGAAACCGAACTGAAGAACTTCATCTCCAGGTTTTCCATCGAAGGCGGCGCCTTGCAATGGAACCAGTTGGACGCCGAAGCCGGTGACGTGAAACTCAACGCCGAAGGCGGCCTGAACCTGTTCAGCCAGGAGCTGGATACCATCCTGAACGTGCAGGTACCGGAAGCCCTGAAGGACAAGAATGATTTTCTGTCCGAGCTGGCCGGCCAAACCATTCCGGTACAACTGGGTGGTACCCTCACCTCGCCGAAAATCGGCCTGGACCTGCAAAACGTGATCCGCTCCCAGATCGAACAGAAAATCGACTCCAAGGTGGATGAGAAAAAGCAGGAGCTACAGCAAAAGCTCGATGACAAAGTGCAAAAAGGCCTGCAACAGCTGTTCAAGCGTTAACAGGGCCTGAGCAATGAGCAAACGACGGATGTCCGCTCCCAGGTGGCTGGGCCCGATCCTGGGCCTGGCCTTGATCTCCGGCTGCACCTCCGCGCCGGAGATCAACCACGCCGTGGATCGCCTGAAACCCCTCACCGCAGAGGAAATGCGCACCCGGCGCGACCTGCTGGTCGGCACCTGGTATGGCGAGGCCCTGACCAACGAAGGCCAGACCCGCCGCTGGATCCGCCAGCACCAAGCCGACGGTACCTACCAGCTAACCGTTCGGGATTACAGCCTCGACGGCAGCTATCTCCAGCAGGTGGAAGTGGGCCAGTGGGGGATTTCCGGTCCGGTGTATTTCACCATCATGAAAGGCTGGCAGGACGGCCCTCGCTTCAAGCCCGCCAACCTCACCAACCCTTATTACTACGATGCCTACGAGATCCTCAGCCTATCGCCGGAGCGCTGGGTTTACCGGCACCTGGAATCCCAGGCGCGCTTTGTGGTGCGTCGGGTGGAGGATGACTTCACCCTGCCGGGCCGCAAGGCTCAATAGCGGGCGGAAGATCAACCAGCCGCGCCAAAAACCCGCACTCATGATCCCCAGGATCGTTTAGGCCGGGCTATCCGTTTAATCGCTCCGTGCCACGGCCATCATCGCCCCTGGTACCCGTACCGCCTTCCAATAACGCTTGGCCCAGTAGGCATTGTCCAGGCTGGAAAGGGTCACGCCCTTTTGGAAGGACACATGCATGAACTTGCGGTCTTCCAGGTAGATCCCTACATGGCGGGTGTGGCGGTCAATCTGGAAAAACACTAAGTCACCCGGCTGCAACTCGGATTTCTCGACAACCCGCCCAATGCGGGACTGGTAGCGGGTATCCCTGGGCAACTCGATCCCCAGCCGATCACGGAAGGTCAGATACACAAAGGCAGAGCAATCCAGCCCCTTCCGGCTCATTCCCCCAAACTGGTAGGGCACGGAACGCCACTCCTTAAGCTGCCCATACAACAACCCTTTCATTTCGGCCTGCAGCAGCCAGCTTCGATCCACCGCTTCACTGGAAGAGGGTTCCAGCCCCGCTGCCTGGGCCTCTGAAGACGCCAGCGTTGGACGTGCCGTCGACACCGTCCAATCCGGTAGGCGCTGGGGAGCCTGACAGCCGGCGAGCACCAGGAGCGTCAGCAACCAGGACGAGGTTGGAAAAATCCGCATGAATATTGAGAAGCCGCTTTGTTGTTGGAGAGGCGATTTTAGGATAAAAAATCACCAAACCCAAACTCCGACCGCTCGCACCACGCGAAACTCTGCCCGCCTATCAGCCCGTTCAATTGACTCCACCAAAGAAACCTTTGAAAACAATCCATTAAAGCCCCCTTTTTCACGCTTTTCCGATTCTCGGCTTTTGTCCCCCGGCTTTGGTGGGTACAATGTTGAACCTTAAACCTCCCACTGGCCCACCTCCAGCGCAGAATTCATGCTTAATCCCGACGCACTCAATCAGCTCAAACAACTCAAACAGGAAATCCGTGCCTCCAAGGAAGTTTTCGAAGGCACCGTCAAAGGCACACCCTCCCGCTTCGGTTTCGTGGTTCTCGATGATGGCCGCGAATGCTTCCTGCCTCCCGATGAGATGCAGAAAGTCTTCCCGGGCGACCGGGTTCAGGTAGAGCTGAACAAGGACGAGAAAGGCCGCGATACCGCCGTGGTGGACAAACTACTGAACTCCTCCCTGAAAGAGTTCGTGGGCCGCTATGTGGAAAAAGGCACTGCCCATTTTGTGGAGCCTGACGTTAATAACCTGTCCCGCTGGCTGTATGTGCCGCCGGATCGCCGCAAAGGGGCAAAGGCCGGTGACCTGGTGCGCTGCAAGGTATTGCAGCACCCGTTTCGTTCCGGCAAGGCGCAGGTGGCGGTCCTGAGCCTGATTGGTACCGAGCAGGACTTGGGCATCGAAGGCCGCTATGTGCTGGAGAAGTACAACCTTTCCCAAACCTGGCCCGAAGCGGTGGAACAAGAGCTGGCCAACCTTTCAGAAGAGATGTTGAGCCGTGAACTGGCGGAACGGGCCGATCTGCGCGACTGGCCCTTCGTCACCGTGGACTCCGAATCCACCCAGGATATGGATGACGCCCTCTGCGCCGATGTCGTGGAAGATGGCTGGCACCTGCACGTCGCCATTGCCGACCCGACCAGCCTGGTCAAGGAAGGCGGCGCCCTGGACCAGGAAGCCTTCAAGCGGGCCAGCTCGTTTTACTTTCCAGATCGCGTACTGCCCATGCTGCCTCCGCGACTGGCCAACGAACTCTGTTCGTTAAAGCCGGGCCTGGATCGCCTGGCCCTGGTGTGCAGCATGCACATCACCCACGCCGGCGAAATCGCCAGCTATGAGCTGAAGGAAGCGGTGATCCATTCCAAGGCCAAATTGAGCTATCACGAAGTGGCCGCCTTTCTCGCCGACCAAGGGAGCAAGCGGGCCCTGCGCAACGCCGGCGAGGATCTGCACGAACTGGTGGACCGTTTGCACGCCATCCAGAGCGCCCTGCGACAAAACCGTCAGGCCAATGCCTTGCTGGTGGATGACCGCCCGGACTACTACATCCGCCTCAACGAGCGCATGAAGATCGAGCGGATCGACCGCAGTGAGACCAACCAGGCCCATAACCTGGTGGAAGAGTGCATGGTGGCGGCCAACCGGTGCGCCGCGGAGTTTCTGGCCGGCCTGGACTGCCCCGGCATTTTCGTGGTCCACCCCGGTTTCCGGGCCGACCGACTGGAGCAGATCCAGCAGATTGCCCGGGAGCAATTGCCGGATTTCGATACCGACCGCCTCATCCAGTGGCAGGGTTTCCGGGACTTCATGCAGCGCCTGACCAGCCTGGAATCCCCTTATCCCCTGAAAGCGATTGCCTCGCGCCTGCTGACCCGCAGCCTGCTAGATCGGGAGCCCGCGCCTCATTTCGGCATGGGCCTGCCCTGCTATACCACCTTCACCTCCCCCATTCGCAAGTATAACGACCTGGTGGTGCACCGCCTGATCAAGGCCAAACTGAGAAACCGCAAGCCGACCCAGGTAGAGCCCCAATGGCTGGAGCAGCTGCAGGAAACCCTGCGCAACGGCCGCCAGGGCGTCAACGAAATGGAGCAGTGGCTGAAATGCCAGTATGCCCAACAGCTCGAGGGGCAGAGCTTCAGCGGCCGGATTGTCCAGGTCAACGGCGCCGGTTTTCAGGTGCGGCTCGACGACAACGGCCTGGAGGGCTTTGTCAACCTGGCGGAGAGCGGCGAGAAATTCAGTTTCGATCCGATCTACCTGGAGCATCGCAACGAACAGACCCGTTTCTGCCTGGAACAGCCACTCCAAGTGACCATCAGTGGGGTGGACATGAAGCGTCGGCAAATCCAGTTGAAACTGGCCGGTCAAGCCAGCCAGGATTGACCGGGCGCACGGCGCTCAGAGCAATCTCGGCTATACTTGCTGGAATTCTCAAGCCAGACTCTTCAGAACCTATTTCAGAGAAGTCCCGGGCGGCATCAACGGGCCGCCCTGTACGGCCCTCACGGAGGCGAGGCCTGCCCTGTTAAAATAGGCTCTAAGTCGTTTTTCAGATGGGATAGACACGCCTATGAAACCGAGTAAGGTCGCGGACATCATGGTCCGCAATCTCATCACCTGTAAGGCCAGTGACACCCTCGCCCAGGCCCGGCAGTTGATGAAGGATGGTCAGGTCCGCCATGTCCCCGTGCTCGATGAGCAAGGACAACTGGTCGGCCTGGTTACCCAACGCGCCATTCTGCGGGAAACCCTGCTGATTGCCAGCCGTTTCGGCATTGCAGACCTGGAATACCAGGAACAGAAAAAGCTGGTCTCGGAGATCATGGAAGATGATCTCAAGACCATCCCGTCGGACATGTCGTTGTTAGAGGCCGGCCGCTATTTCACCAAGTGCAAGCAAGGCTGCCTGCCGGTCGTCGATGCTGGGCAGTTGGTCGGCATCATTACCTCAGCAGACTTTGTGAAGCTCAGCATCAGCCTGCTGGAAGACTAGTCCAGAAAGCTCCGGAGAATACGGGCATTCCGCTTTCTCCGGGCCGGCCTCAGGCGCTGTCTTTTCCAGCAGCCGATCTCTCTCGCAACAGCCGCTTTTCGCCAATCTTGGCCAGATAGTCCGCCATGTAGGTACTGATCCCTGGCATCAGGTTACCCACCTTGGCCAGCCAGCCGCGTGTGTTGGGCACCATGATCTCCACCGGCTTGCGGGGCAGGATCTGCTCAAAGAAGACCCGCTCCATATCCTCCACCGTCAGCACCTTGCCACCCGAGAAGGTCAGGGCCGCCTCTTTCTGGTAATCCAGTTGCTTGTCGAACATGGCGGTTTTGATCAGATCCGGGCAAACCGTGGTGACCTGCACTCCCAAGGGCGCCAGCTCCTGGGCCAGCACCAGTGAAAAGGCCCGCACCCCAAACTTGGCGGAGCTGTAGAGGCCCAGGCCCCGAATGGGCGCCAGGGCCGCCATGGAGGCAATATTGATGATATGCCCCCGGCCTGCGTCTACCATCCGCTGTGCCGCCACCCGGCTGCCATGGATCACCCCTTTGAGGTTGATATCCAGATGCAGGTCCACTTCATCGGCCACGATGTCCTTTAAAAACCCGGGGCGGATGTAACCGGCGTTGTTCACGAGGATATCCAGCCGCCCCCAGTGTTGGGCGACTTCCTCGGCCAATGCCTCCCAGGCCCGCACATCCCGCACGTCCAAAGCCCTGAGCAGCAACGAGTCAGTCGGCCAGTTCCGCTCCCGAGCGCGGGTCTGCAAGCCAACTTCGTCGATATCCGTTGCCACGACACGGTAACCGCGCCGTAAGAAAGCATCCGCCAGGTGCAATCCCATGCCGCTGGCACAGCCAGTCAGCCACACCACTTCTGAGTGATTCATTATTGTTCTCGTCCTCATCAAAAAGTCCTTGGCATGAAGCCTACTTTAGGCGAAGTGCAGCGGGTACTGAAGCTTGCTCGTCTCAAAACACACAAATCTTCGTTATAAAGACGCCATAAAACGCTGGATGCGGTCGTAATGGGAACCCTGCCAGTAAACCTTGCCACATCCCTGACAACGCCAGAGCTCGTCCACCATTTTAGGTACCCCTTCGGGCATGAAAGAGAGCGCCTCTCCCCGACTCAGAGGCAACAGCTCCACGCTGTTGCAGACCGAGCAACGGTTGAAGAGATCAAACCACTGCTTGAGCTTGAAGTACTCCACCACTTCCCGGAACTGCGCCTTGGGCTGGACGTTGCGCAGCCGGTAACCCCAGGTGACCTGGTTGCGCTTGAGCAATCCCACGTCCCGCGTCAGTACCACCCGCTGTTGCTCCCAAGCCAACTCGGCAATACGCGCATCCCCCGGGTCCGTGGCGCTGTACAGGCAGTCAAACCCGGCCAGGCGCATGTAACGCACCAACGCCCCCAGATGCACATCCAATACAAACGAAGGCTTGCCCTCGGGGAGAAACGGCAGGCGTGCCTCTTCGGCGTACGGGTCTGGAATCTGGTGATGGGGGTAAACCCGGATTTCATCCTCCGGCCGCAGTTGATGGTTGAAGCCCACCCCGTGGCCGTTGACCAGCATCAAAGCCACTTCGGGATGAGGGACACCTAGCGCTTCAAATGCATCCTTGATGGTTTGCCCAAAGCGAAGGTCTCCGTTGTCCGACACTATTGCCGGTTTTAACCGCTGTCCGAAACGTTGCCGGCGCAGCTCCCGGGGCAGGAAATCATTGAGGCCGCCAAAGAACTGCCAGTAAACCTGGTGCACACCTCCTCCTGTCTGTTCCGAAAATGAGAACCGCCTAGCCTGTATACGGCAATGTCTGCCGCCTGGATTTTTGGCAGCAAAACTGCCAGGTTCGACTATGCTTAATAGCAAACAGTAAACGCCGACTTTAAGACATGAAGCCATTGCAGTCTCTCTTCACGTCTCTGTTTCATAACGTACTCAGGCAGCCGCCCCAGCACCTGAACACCACGGCATCCCGCGCTGTGCCCAAGCTCACCCAGCATCAGCCTCCGCCAACGGTGTCCAATTGGCCGCTGGTCGCAGGCCTGGTGATGCTCATTCCCCTGATCCTCTCAGTACTGTTCGTTCTCACCTGATCGCAGGTGTCCATCGACCCGCTGACACCGGTTAGGATGGCGGGCAGACTGATACCTCAGGGTTAAGTGCAGCCTGGGCGGCGACCGACGAGCCCCTTTGACAGCTTGCCAAGGACTGTCATACTACGGAGTCCGTTTTTCGATAGTCGTCCCATGTTCTTCAGCGATTCCCGCACCCAATTCTTCAAGCCCCTGACCAGCAAGTACCGTGAGGTCATGGTGGAATGCCTGCGCCTGCTGTATTTGCGGCTGTACTCCACCCTGTCCGACTATGGCCACGCCCTGGATCGGGAACAGGTGATCGACGTGTTCCAGGAAGCCCTGACCCGGGCGCCGGTACTGGAAGGCCAGGAAGACGAAAGCCTGGGGCGGTTTCGTTCCGACCGGGAACTGGCCGGCTGGATTCTCAACCAACTGATTGAGCATGGCTGGCTGGAACGGCAACTGGACGAGGCCACCCTGCAAAGCACCTTCGGCTTCACCCGTCACGGCCGGCTCTTTACCCAGCCCTTCGTGGATACGGACGCCTCGCGCCTGCGCACCCGCCACCGCAACACCCGGAATACCCGCAACGCCCTGGACGCCTTTGTCCAGCATGGCGAGATCCACGACCTGCTGGACGCCTTCGAATATTCCGAGCGGATTATCAGCGACTTCACCGATGTCATTGCCGAGCTGGACGAGCGTAAGCGCCAGCTGGTGCAGGAAGTGGAAGCCCAGGTCCTGGTGCAGAAGGCCACTGAAGAGTTCTTCGAGTTCATGGAAAAGCGCTTCCAGCCGGATATCGCCATCCGCCTGTCCGCCGATTCCGTGGAGAAATACCGGGAAGACATTGTTAGCCTGGTCCAGGCCGTCAAACGCAAACCCAAAGAGTTCAAGGCAGATGCAGAACGGGCCCTGCGACGGATCATGCCCGAGGATCTGCTGGCGCCCGGGCAGTCCTACCTGTTCTTCGTGCTGGACTCCATCGAGAACCGCCTGCGCAGTGCCTGTGACATCA
>JAJUGC010000025.1 GCA_029268325.1 Gammaproteobacteria bacterium
GAAATCGCCTGTTTTAGCCTTGGCAATTCCTTGCTCGATGGATAGCTGAGTCCCCTCAAAATTTGGAAGCACTCGTATTTTCCACACTTCCGGACTGTTCCAGATAGGCCAGCTCTCCCAGTCAACGTGCTGAGGTGGGCTCCGGTCGAAGGCGTCCAGGCACTTTTTGAGACCTTCAATGGCTTTGTGATGGTAAAGAGCTAACTCCTCCATGTATTCAAGGCTAGAGAATTTTCTGAGTAGGAGTTTTTCTTTTAATAATGGATCCATGGTTTTCCTTATGCGTCAGGCCAGTTTGTAAGCTTGGGTGGGGACGGACTAACTGTCCCAGGAGTGATAAAAATCTGTTCCTTGCCACCAGGTAAATAAAAGTCCATTCCACCATGTTTTTCGTAGCGCTGACCGGAAGTTTTGCCTGCCCACGCCTTTAGTCCATCAGGGTCTTCAACGACATATTCGACATAATAACCGTTGTCATTCCAACTATCCTTGACGGCAAAGTCTCGTCGCCAGGCAGCCTTGTTTGCGGGAAGCTCGTAAGCCCAGTAAGCGCCCGAATCCTGGGAAGCTTCATCCACGATTCGATAGATTTTGGTGCCCTTAGGAATAACAACAGGGCGGATGTCACTGAAGTTTGCGTAATCTGTTGCAAATCTTCCGGGAGCATATTCGTAATTCAGGACAGGCCAGCCTTCTTGAACGTGAGCGTTATAATCGGCAGGCAGGCTCCTCATACCTCGCGCACTTGCGGGCATAATCCCAGCAGATGCACCAAGAGGCTTGCCATCAGGCATGAGGGTGTAGGGGTCCTTGGTATCGCCATGTGGGTGCTGTCGTTTATAAATGGTGTCACCCGTCTTCGGACCATTTTCTAAAGCGAGCGGATGCGGTTCATAGTCTCCATTTAAACGAACCGTTAAGGGAGTAGCGCTGGGCTTTTCAATAGAGGCCTCTACTTTGCCTCCTGTGTTTCCGGTTTTGTGTTGGTTTAAACGGCGCTGTTTCAGTTTGTCTGCTAATTCCATCAGCGGGGGTAGCAGTTGCTTGAGTTTGTCTGTGTGACGAACTTTGCTTCCTGCGGAAATAGCCGCTCCTGCGCCTGCGGTGACGGCAGCCAGCAGTGCGGTGAGAATGATCTCGAATATCAGACCGCCTCCGATTTCACTCCACTCTGTCGAATGCTGGGCGGCGGAAAGCTCCTTGGCAAAGTCGATGAACAATTGCCTCGTCTCAGGGTCTTCCATCACCAGATTGGTGATTTCGTATGCTTGAGCGATATCTTCCCTGGAAATGGCGGAAGGGTCGAAGCCTAAGGCTGCAACCAGAGCTTCCTTTTGCTCTTCGGTATAGGCAGTCTTGAAGCGGCTGAGCCAACTGGCATCTGATTCGGATTTTGACGCATTCCAGGTAGCGCTAAGGACTCGGGACAAGTGACCCGCGGGAGATACCAGCTGTGCGGTATCAACCGCAAAACTGACAAATCCGACCAAACCGTTCCAGATACCACTACCCAAAGATGCGGCATGTGCCAGGCCTTTTCCGAAGCTGCTTTTTTGTTGATACTCGCGATCAATTTCTGCGGCTTCTGATTGCTCGGCTTCCAGGATCCTGGTCAGCTCCTGCCTTACCTTGCTGCGAAGAACATTGAGTTCTTCATCATTCACAGGCTCCCCAAACTCAACCTCAACGATGCCGGCAGGTAGGCCTGTGAGTGTCTGGGTGCCTTCACTGTCAAGGGTTCCGGTGATGACGGTGCCATCTGACAGACTGGCTGAATAGGGTACATCAGGTAGACCTTCACCACCCGCCCAGCTGCAACAGAGAGTCAGTGCCTCTTGGCTTGTGGTAGCTGGGTTGGCGTTACGGGTGTGGTTGTTGAGTTGCGTAAAAGATAGTGCGCCTTCTGACGATGCTTTGGTATTGGGCGCCGAACTTGATCCTTGGCCGGTCTTTTTTTCTCCTGAGCGCAGTGGTGATGTTGGCATTTTCGGCGCAGCCGCCTTGGCCGAACCCGCACCGCCGCCACTATTAAGATTAATCGCCGGCCCGTTCAGGAAAACACCCGCTGGGTTCAGGCTCAGGGCACTGGCGCCGGCAGTGAAGGACAATTCCATGCCGGCGTCGATGAAAAGACTGCCACCGGCTTTGAGGTGGATTTCCTGACCAGCCTGGTGATGGATGTTGGTGCCCGCCTTGAGGTGCAGAGCTGCATCGACAGTGAGGGAGTCGTCCCCGTCGATTCGAGTGCGGCGCTCGCCTTCGACGGTGCAATGCTGGGTGCCTTGAATAGCGCTGAAACTGTTACCGCCGATGCGGCTCTGGGCATGACGGTCGATCGCGGCCGTTGCATTACGGGTGACGTGTAGTTCCAGATCCCGGTGGCTGTGCACCGCGATTTTCTCCTGTCCGCTGGCATCCTCCAACATTAGTTCATGGCCGCCCTGGCCAGTCAGGCTTTGGCTGCGTAACAGGGTCCGGCTTTTGTGTTCGGGCAGGGGGTAGGGTGGCTTGTGCAGGCCGTGATAGAGACAACCGCTCACGACTGGCTGGTCTGGATCGCCATGTAGAAAGGTGACGATCACTTCTTGTCCGACGCGGGGTAGAATCTGACTGCCCCAGAAACTACCCGCCCAGCTTTGAACGAGACGAAGCCACACGGCGCCGCCACTTCGGGCATGCTGACCGTCCCGGTCCCAATGAAAGCGCACCTGAATCCGGCCGTGCTCATCGGTATAGATCTGTTCGCCAGGAGGGCCGACCACCACCGCGGTTTGAATTCCCCGGATACGCGGGCGGCTCGTGCTTACGGGCGGGCGGTATGGCAGGTCGGCCGGCATGGCCTGAAACTGGTTGCTGTAGGAGCTGCCCTGCTGGTCCGGTGCCTCTTCTTCCAGCACTTGGGGCTGTTCGCCCTTGTGATGCACGCTGAGCAGGAGCCAATCGCGGTTCAAGGTCGGATTGGGGTGGAGCGTCAGGCAAAAACTAGTACCAGCGACAAGCTGGCTGATAACACTTTCGCCATGGGCCTGGTGTTGGTTGACCTGGTGGGCTGCCAGTAGATCCTGGGTGCGGCGCAGGCCTTGATCCAGATCGTTATAGTTGCCGGGCCAGGCGTAGTGCTCCAGGCGTGGCGCCGGTGTGTCGCGGGCCTCGCTGAGCAGGCTATGTTGGGGGCGGCGAAAGTCGTAGTCGTTACGGGTGACGGCATCCACGCTAACCTTGCAGCTTGGGGTGAACTGGAGGATGACGGGCTCACCGACCATCTGAACGTCGTTGCGCAGCTTGAAGGGGGAGCCTTTCAAGGGCCGGAAGGACCCGCCGTGGTCACCAATCACCAAGACATGCCGGTCTTCCCGGTGCTCAAAGTGATAATGAATACCTTCGTCGCTCAGCAGTCGCTGAAGGAAGTTCAGCTCCGATTCATTGTACTGGACACAATAAGGCCGGGGTTGATAGGTGCGGGTCAGCTCAAAGCGATAGCTGGCCTGGTCGAAGCCCGCTTCGGTCAGCAGTTGCTGCAGGATCTCGGGAGCGGACAGGTTCTGGAAAATGCGTAGATTATGGCGCAACCCCAGCCAATAGAGGCGAGGGGCGAGATGAATTCGATAATAAGTCCAACGGCGGCTGGCCTGGAACTGAACGGCAGCCCGGACGGTGCCATGCACCAGGCGAGGTTTTTGCAGTGGGCCTGAATCGGGATCGATTTGCAGCAGGGCGTCGCAGCCCAGCAGCTGTTTCAGTTTGAGGGCGGGGTTACGGCTGACAACTTCAATGGTCCAGTCGAACAATCCGGCAATGGCTTCAGTGCCGTTGAAACGAAGCACCCGCAATTCGTCTTCGCACCCCGCTATGTGGAATGCAAAACGGGCGCGGTTGGCGACAAGCGCCATGGGCAACCTCCTTGTTGAGCCGGGTTCGGCTCTGGCTGGCGAAATCCTTTTCCAACGGCGGGATTATAGCGGGAGAGACTATGAAAGCAATGCAGAGTGTTTTATCTTGCGATAGTCGTTAGGTGTTTGTTGATCTCCTGGGCAGGCAAAATGAAGTGGCTGAAGTATCGCCAGTCACTGTTTCGCATGGCCTGGAGTTGCCGGGCACCAGCGTGCTTCAGGGCGCTGTCAGAAGGCTTTATAGCGCCGTTGGAAAGCTCTAGAAAGGCTGCTCTTGGTTGCTCTCCTTTACAGCACGGATGAAGCAGTGGCGCAACCAACTATTCTGTGGGGCTCGTAATTTGAGACATGACGATCACTGCTAACAAAACTGCTGGAGTAAAAGAGGGCCTGGGGAAAAATCTAGCGCTCACCCTGCTCTATATTGCAGCAGGCAGCCTTGGCCAGGCATTGCCCCCCGTCGAGTTCAGCCTCTCCCTATGGTTGCCAAGCGGCATTGCGGTGGTTGCCCTGCTGAGGTGGGGGAGCACCTGTTTACCCGGTGTTTTGGTGGGGGCTACGGCTCTTGCCCTGCTCACCGGGTTGCCCTTGGGGGCCGCAGTCCTGGAGGCAGCAGGTAGTGTGTTGGGTGCCTGGCTGACCGTTTGCTTGTTACACAAAAGTGATTTCTCGCCCGACTTCCAGCACTGGCGTGATGTCATTCTGCTTTTATTGGCCACCGTAGTTGGGATGCTGACTTCGGCAGTGGCAAGCACCGCCGTTCTTTATGGATTTGACCTGATCAGCAGCGATCAGGCCTTTGCCAATTGGTGGATCTATTGGGTTGGCGACCTGCTGGGTGTGCTGACCATGAGCCCTTTGCTCTTGTCGTTGTCCGCGGAGCACTGGAAACCTGCCCGGAGTCGCAACGGTGAGTTTTGGGCCTGCTGCCTGCTGAGTGTGCTGGTGGGACTGGTTGTCTTTCCGCTGAATGGCTCGTTAATGCCGGTCCAGCTGCCCCTGGCGTTTCTGCCCATGCCCCTCGCGGTCTGGGCGGCCCTGCGGTTTGGCCTGTGGGGGGCCTCCCTTTCCATTTTCTGGTTTTCCGGCCTGGCCATTTTGGGCACGGCTTGGGGCGTAGGGCCCTTTGTTCTGGGCTCGGCACTTCAAGTCCAGCTGATCGTGCTGGCTTTTTCGACCTCGTTGTCTGCCCTGGCGCTACTGGTCACTTCTGTTCACGGTCGGATTCTTCAGTCCGAGGCTGCATTGCGGGAAGGGGTGAGGCACTACCAGGCCCTGTTTCAGACCAATCCCCATCCCATGTGGATCTATGACCTGGAAAGCCTGGCATTTCTGGCGGTCAATGATGCGGCTTGTTCGCTGTATGGCTATAGCGCCGAAGAGTTCCGAGCCATGAGTCTCCAGGATATCTTTCGGCCGGAGGATGTCGAGGATCTTTTGGCCCGGGAGAGCAGCAAGCAAGATAGTCTGAGCTCATCAGGTGTCTGGTGTCACCGGGTGCGGGATGGCCGGGAAATTTCCGTGGAAATCTCGTCCCATGCCTTTACCTACAAGAGGCGTCGAGCCCGTATTGTGCTGGCTTATGATGTGACTGAGCGGGTCGAGTCTGAAGCCCGTCTCAAGCACAGCGAGTCTTTGTTGCGTGAGGCCCAGTATGTGGCGCAACTGGGGAGCTGGGAGTTATTGCCCCAGCAAAACCAGCTGATCTGCACCAACGAGGTATACAACATTTATGAAATGGAGCCCCAGGAAGGCAACCTGCAGGCCAGTGAGTTTGTCGAGCGGGTGCACCCTGAAGACCGGGAGCTGATGGTGAAAGTCTACCGGTCCTTGATGCGGGGAGCACCGTCGAGTAACTTTGAATTTCGGTTGCAGTTTCCCGATGGGCGGATCAAGTGGCTCTACGCCCGCTGCACCTCCTATGGCGAACCGGGCAAGCTGGCAACGCGCCTGGTGGGCACCATTCAGGATATTTCTGCCCGCAAGCAGACGGAGCAGCAAATTCATGACCTGGCTTTTTATGATCTGTTGACCGGCTTGCCCAACCGGCGCCTGCTCACCGACCGCCTCCATCAGGCCCAGGCGACCAGCACCCGTACCCGACAGTATGGTGCCCTGTTGTTCATCGACCTGGACCATTTCAAGAATCTGAACGACACCCGCGGCCATGATGTGGGCGACCAGTTCCTGCAAGTGGTGGCGGATCGGATCAAACACTGCATTCGCGAGAGCGATACCGCGGCCCGCTTCGGGGGCGATGAGTTTGTGGTGATGCTGGAAGGGCTCCACGAGGATATCAAGGTGGCCGCATCCATGGTTGAGCTGGTTGCGGAAAAAATCCGGGACAAGATCGCCCAGCCCTATCATCTGGACGGGGAGGAATATCACAGTTCTCCCAGTATTGGCGTGAGCCTGTTCTGCGGTGAAGAGGTCTCGGTTGACCAGTTGCTCAAGCATGCGGATGTGGCGATGTACGAAGCCAAGGCCTCGGGACGTAACTCCATCCGTTTCTTTGACCCGGCCATGCAGGCAGCGCTGGATGAGCGGGCCAAGCTGGAGGCGGAACTGCGCAAGGCGGTGACCCTGCGCCAGTTTGTACCCTACTTCCAGGCCCAGATCGACAATAGCGGAGAGGTTCAGGGGGCCGAAGTCCTGGTTCGCTGGGAGCATCCGGAGCGGGGGCTGGTGTCACCTGCCGAGTTTATTCCCCTGGCGGAAGACACGGGCCTGATCGTGGAGATTGGCGATGACGTGCTCCAGGCAGCCTGTGAACAACTGGCCCGTTGGCAGCACGATGATGGGGTGATGAAGAACCTGGAGCTGGCCGTGAATGTCAGTGCCCGCCAATTCCGCCAGCCAAACTTTGTCGAGCAGGTTACCCAGGCCCTGAAGTCCAGTGGTGCGGATCCGAAACTGCTCAAGCTGGAACTGACGGAAAGCCTGGTGCTGGATAATGTGGAGGATACGGTGGAGAAAATGAATGCCTTGAAGAAGCAGGGCATCGGATTCTCCATGGATGACTTTGGAACCGGCCAGTCCTCGCTGAGCTATCTAAAAACCTTGCCTTTGGATCAGTTGAAGATCGACCAGTCCTTTGTGCGCGACATCGTGACCGACCCCAACGATGCGGTGATCGTGCAGACCATTATCGTGATGGCCCGCAGCCTGGGGCTCGATGTGATTGCCGAAGGCGTGGAAACCCATCAGCAACTGCGTTTTCTGCAGTCCCGGGGCTGTGATGCCTTCCAAGGATATCTGTTCAACCGCCCGCTGCCGCTAGAGGAGTTTGAAAAGGCCGTCCGCTCACCCTCGTGGATGGAGGGTGAAGGTGAGCCGCTGTTTGCGACGGAATCTGCCGGGCCTGCCACTGGGACCCGGGCGGGCTGAGTATTGAGGCTTTTCCTGGGGCAACACGCTGGGCCGCCCTTTAGCGTTGTGATTTCGATCCACGCAGCTTGTAAATGTTACTAGCCAGACTGCAAGTTTTACTGCGGTCTTTGAGGCTAGGGGACGGTTTTTGCGAGCCTTTCCAGGCTGATTGGGAATCTCGTCAAGCCCTCGGACTCAAGCCCTGCCAACCCATTTCCTTTCTATTAATTCATGCAGGGCATGCCCAAGCCCGGAGCACTGGCACTGGCCTTGCTTATTCCATTCTCCAGCACCCTGAAGGAAATCACTCATCAGGCAGGAGAAGCAACCATGGCGACTACAGGTCAGGACTCTCGGACGGGACAAACGGGTTCGTCAGGGACCACCACACCAACTTCGGGTATCTCCCCGGCAACAACCAATGCGGCCATGACGGGGGGCACGCCAGGTGTTTCAACCACGCCTGGCTCCACCACTGGCACACCTGGCACCCCTAAAACCGGGGCTGGCGTCAGCTCTAACCCAACCACTCCTTACGATGCGGATATCTCAAGTGGTATGAGTTCCGGCGACATGGCACGTGCCGCCTCCACGACGGATACCAAGTATACCGGGCGCAGTGAGCGGGACAGCGGATTGGGCCACGATGCCCGAACCGGCGAGATGAAAGAGGAAATCCGCCACACCGGGGAAACTCTCAAGCATGAGGCCCGCCGCACCGCCCAGGCTCTGAAGGAGGAGGCGCGGGAAACGGTGCGGCAAATGGCTAACCGCCAAAAAGAGAGTGCCGCCGGAGAGTTAGGTAGCCTGGCCCATGCCTTGCGCCGGGCAGCAGACGACTTGGAAGGGCAGAGTCACCTGCCGGTGGACCGCTATGTGCGCAGTGCAGCGGATAGCCTGGAGAGGCTCTCGGAAAGTTTGCGCCAGCGGGACGTGAACACAATGATCGGACGCCTGGAGCGGTATGCTCGCGAACAGCCCGCCGTGGTAGTGGGAGGCGCCTTGGCGGTCGGCTTTCTGCTGGCGCGGGTGCTGTGGAATGCCTCGTCCATGTCCACCTCCCATGAGCGGCCGGAAGTGTACCATTAGGGAAGAGGCTGATTCTCTACAGCACGCTGAGTGCGGGTTGGAGCGGGGGCTGCCGTTTTCAGAGGATTGGGTTTTTCCGACAGTTGCAGGAGGACGCCGCTATGCATGAGCAGCAAGAGCAGAGAGATCCGCGGACTATTAAATCACTTCTGAATGAACTGGCTGAGGAGACCACTGATCTCGTACGTCAGGAGGCAGCCCTGGCCCGAGCGGAAACCAATGAAAAACTCCATTTGGCGTCGCGTGCCGTTATCTTCCTGGTCATCGGCGGCGCGGTGGCCATTGCTGGCTTGTTCTATGTTCTGGATGCGGTGGTCTATGGCCTGGCCCGTCTGATGCCGGGTGAATACCGCTTGTGGCTGGCGGCCTTGATCGTCGGGCTGGTTGTGTCGGCCATCGGATTCGTCCTGCTGAAGAAGGCACAAAAAGATCTCAAGCCCAATCGGCTGACACCGAAGCGCAGTGCTGAGTCAATTCAAAGGGATGTTCAACTGGCACGAGGACATATGCAATGAATGCAGCCGACCAAGATCAGTCCCCTGAGGAAATTGAACGTCGTATCGAAGCGACCCGTCAGCAGTTGAACGACACGCTGAATGCGTTGCAAAACAAGCTCGACCCCGGGGAGCTGATGGATGCGGTTTGGAGTTATCTGCGCGGAAATAGTTCTGAGCTGGGCAAGAGCCTGGTGGAAACGGTGCGGGCAAATCCGGTGCCTATTCTGATGCTCGGCGCCGGGCTTACCTGGCTGGCGCTGGGGGGCTCGGTGTCGCGTCGCTCCGGCACGCGGTATGAAGATGAATACGCCCAGAGCTATGACAGTAACCTGGGTTATGAAAGTGGTCGGGCGGAAGCGTATCCGACGGGCGCGGTTGGTTACTCCAGTGTAAGCAGGAGTGGGATGACCGGTAAAGCCAAAGAGTCCTGGCAGACGGCAAAGGATAAGGTGTCCGAAGCGGCTGCCAAGGTTAAGGGGAGGACATCCGAAATGGCAGACAAACTCACGGACCGCACGAAGGAAACCATGGAACACATGGGCGAGCGAGCCCATGAAATGAAAGACCGGATCAGCGAAAAACTCCACACCTCCGGCAGCAGCGACAGCTCGTCATCCGGCGTTAGTGACAAGTACCAGCGTATGGCCGACCGTTCCCAGGAACTCTACCAGCGCTCCATGGATCGCGCCTCCCAGGTGGGACATGGAATGCGGGCCCGCTATGCCCGGCAGAAGTACCGGGCGCGTACCATGCTGGAAGAGCATCCCTTGGCCATGGCTGCCATTGGCATCGGCATTGGTGCTCTCCTTGGCGCGCTCATCCCCGCCTCCCGGAAGGAGCAGCGTTGGCTGCAGGAAACCCGTGATGAAATGGGTCATTCCATGGCCGAGGCCGGACGGGAGCAGTTCGAGCGGGCGCGTGGAGTGGTGGAGCGTACTGCCCAGGCTGTCCGTGAACAGGCGGAGCAGGCCCGTCACAGTGACGAAAGTTTGGGGGAAAGTGCCAGCCGTGTGGCAGGTGCCGCTAAAGAAACCGCTCGACAGGAAGCCCAGAAAGAGGACCGTGTGGGAACCACGCCACCCCAGACCGCAGAGCCCCGCAAACCCATTACGCCGCCGTTATGACGGGAAACTTCTGAGGATGGACTTCTCTACTACGGACAAGGACGGTCTGCTTAGATGCAGCTTATGGCCCAGCCCCCCCATGACCAGGCACTGATTGACTCAGGAAAAAGCCCTCACAGCCTTTCGACCCTAAGGCTGTGGGTGGCTGGCTTCAGCCGGGAGAACCACCAGGACATGGAGTTTCACTCCAGGGACTATCCCCGGACGGAGCCGGGCTATGAGTTTTCCGGTCGTATCGAATTAGTGGAGCGTCCCAATTATGTGGTTCTGCGTCTGGCGGATTTCTGTGCGCTACGTCCTGCCGACGTGCGTGGCGTACAACGTCTGGACATCCGCTTTGAGGCCTCGGTGCATGGTCTGAATGGCCCTGTCGAAGCCGGCTCGGCACTTTGTGGCAACTTTAACAATAAATTGTCCCATCACATCCTGGGGCGGGGTAACAAGTTGTCGTTTCGGGCCCGGGTCAATGGCCAGGCGATTGCTCCGGAGTTCCGCTACGAGCCCCATGGGCACACGGTGTTCCCTCAACCCTTTGGGCGCAGTGTGGAGCCTGTTCCCCTGGAAGCTGCCTCACCCTGGCACCTGCAAGGGGAGTTGAGCCTGGAATTGGGAGAAGAGGGCGACAGCATCATGATCGCGCCGATTATTCCCGCGCCGGCCTTCCATGCCCGGATTACCTTACTCCGCACAACCCCAGAGCCTCGCTGACCCGAAGATTCACTAACCCAGCGATTCTCTGAGAGCCTTACTGGGCGGGAAATTTCTTGAACATCCGGGTGACCACCTCGTTGATCAGTGCGGTCCGCTCTGCTTCCGGATCGTCTTCCCGGAGATCCATCAGGGCGCTGGCTCGCCAAACCGTGTCACGGCTTTGCGCATCCTGCACTTCGATGGTGAGCTGGGCCGGCTTCAGGATGGTCTCGGAGGGCTGGACCTGCATGGACATCACGGTCGATCCGGTGCCAGGCCCATAGGCTTCTCCTGCTGCGGCACTGGCGGAGCCATGGGCGGCTGGGTCAGGAGCTCGGCCAGCGGCGGGAGGTTCAAGATCCTGTATCCGCTCCGGTTCAAACTGATAGCTCACCAGCAAATCCGCCGTTGAGCCCTCCGCCTCTTGGATCCCGTCTTTTTGCAGTTCCCGCTGGATGGCCTCCTGCAACACAGTTGGATTAACCGGAGAGCCACTTTCCAAATCGGCAGCAGCGAAACTGAAGGTTTGAGATTCGGGGGGGAGTGTTCCCACCTGATCATAGTCATAGGCAACATTACTGCAGGCTGTGAGCACACAGCCTGCCAGAATCAGTGATGGGCCGATGAGTTGTTTAACCATAAAGCCTCCTGTGCTTAGCGGCCATTCCGTTGCTTATTTATTAACCATACGGCTGGGCGAGTACAAAACACAGGCCGGTTCACTGCTGCTGACCCTGCGCATCGCCAAAGGTCTATCATGGATGACTGGCGCGTGCTTGATGACTAGCGGGTATCGGCAGGTGGAAAGTTCTGGAACATCTCCTTCACGATTTCGCTAATGCGCGCACTCCGCTTGGCCGGCGTCAGGTCCGGGGACAGGTTACGACGGGACATGGCGCGCCAGATCACTTCGTTGCGGGCCGGGTCCACGATCTCCACCACCAAGCGGCCTTCTTTCACCTCCCGGGCAGGCGGTGCAGTGCTGATTCCGAACAGGCTGCGGGAGCCGCCAATCCCAAAACCAAAGGAGAAGCCGCTGGACTCCAGCCGGCGGGCATCTTCGACCTGATAGGCAATCAGCAGATCCGCATCCGTTGCGGTTTCGATCAAGCCTTTGTTGGTCAGTTCCTGGATGATGGCGGCGCGGATGCGGCGACTATCGAGCGTGGTGGCCTGCTGAGTGGGAGACAGAAAGGAAAAGCTCTGTCGATCGGCAAAACTCGCCGTGGTGTCATAGTCATAACTGACGGTAGAGGCACAGCCCGCCAAGAAGAGGAAACTCAGTAGGAACCAGCGAATCACCGGACATTCTCCTTAGGTTTTTATCATCTGAAATCCGCGCTTGTCTTCAGCATTGTACAGCTGTGAGACAGCCTGTTTGGCGAGTTGTTCGCAATTGTAAGCAAAGTGAAAACGACCTGTCATCGAGAGGTCATCTTTGTCAGCTTAAGACGGGAGTCGGTGTAAAAGCTGTGAAAGAAGTAAAAAGGCGCCAAGTTCTGGCGCCTTTTTTGTTTGCCCGGCGAAGCCGGCAA
>JAJUGC010000026.1 GCA_029268325.1 Gammaproteobacteria bacterium
ATGTCCTGCACGGGCTTTTGCAGGACACCGACAACCAGTTCCAGCGCCCCCATAAACTGGGCCAGGCCCATTTGCCCGGCTGGATGATGAGCTTTTTTATGACAGCCCTGATTGCAGGAGAAGTGGGCGGCGCCTTGGTGCTCGGGGCCGGCGCCATGATGAACATCTGGAGTGTGGCCGGCTGAGCTTTTGCTGGCACCTAAAAGGACAACCCCATTAAGGAAAATGAACTCATGCTAAGAGAAGGACAGGGAGAACCAGTCGTCCTGCTGCACGGCGTGACCTGTAGCGAGAGCGTCTGGCGGAAAACAGCCCATGAATGGATCGGACGTTGTCAGGAGCAGAAATGAGACCTTTATACGTTTGCGGGCTTGCAGCCACCCTGCTTCTCTCCAGCTGCACCAGTGCCCATCCGGACCTTGCCCAGGCCAGGCAATCCCTGAAAGACTACGGGCTGGCCCGCTGCATTCTTGCCGCCATGCCACAAGCCTCGGATATGCACTCTGATTTCTCGGCTGCCAGCCATGCACTGCATTTTATGGGGCGAGGCTTTCATCAAATCAAACAAGACGAGGACACCCTGGAGGTCACCCATGACCCGTACCAGCTCATCGATACTTTCGTGCGCCAGGCTTATCCCGAGTCTCTTACCCATACCAAAGCAAAGGGTGAGAATGTGTTCCTCAGCTGCCTCGCCGTGTACCACCTTGAGGAATACGACCGGCTTGTTCGAGCCCAGGATGACCATATCGACCTCACCAGGTAAGCCCCGATGATCCGCGACCTTCTATCTGGCGAAGGGGCAGGCGCAACCTGACCAGCCTATGGGCTCTCAGCAAAATTAATCAGAAAAACAACCAACGGATTAACTGCCCCAGGGCCAACACCGTCAGCAGCCACCGGAACAGCACCTTGAATCTCTGCTCCGGAATCCTGCCCAGCAGCTTCAAACCCACTTTGGTGCCCATAAAACCAGCAGCAATCATTGCAATCAGCAAGGGAATCCAGGGGGTATAGACAAAGCCCGCCAGCCCGAAGATCAGGATTTTGAGGCCGTGCTGCAAGCTCATGCAGGCAGCGAAGTTGGCAGTGTAGGTCCAGCGGTCGATGCCGGAGCGGCCCAACCAGGCGGAAACCAGGGGGCCGGTGGCACCCACCAATGCTGTGATCAGGGTGGTGAACAGACCGCCCAGCACCAGCCCGGGTGAGGTGCGGCCAAACCGGAATTCAGGCATGGGCCCCCAGCACAGCCAGAGAATGAAGACAGACACCAGCAGCGGAATCCACTGAGCATTGATCACCCGGTCCAGTAGGTAAACGGCAGCCAATGCCGCCAGGATCGCACCGATGGCGAAGAAGCCCACAATACGGGGCTGGATATGGTGTCGGGTCAGGATGGCGCGATTGACGTTGGAGCCCATCTGCACGATGCCATGGAGGGGAATCAGCGCCAGGGGCGGCACCAGGGTGGTCATGACCATCAGCAGAAAAGCGCCACCTCCGACACCTACCGCTGCGGTCATCAGGGAGCCAAGGAAACTGCAGGCCAGCAGCAGTGCGATTGTCCAGCCCGGTAAAAGGGAAAAGCTTTCCGCGACCAACACCTTGATTGCTTCAAAATCTGCGGGCATGAAGATCCGGCTCTCCGAGTAACATGGCTTCAAACGTCACCATTAACCAGACGTCATCAAATAAACCTGCATCTTACGGGCAAAACTGATAGAGTGTCCTCCTGCGGCATTTTTGACCAGTCCTCTTGCCGCTGCCTATTCTGGCTTTTCCACTCCCATCTGGCTATGACTGGCGCCCCTTGGCGACAGGCCGATACTGAAATCTTTCGGAGTTCTATGTCTTTTTCTGCCCTCGGTTTATCCGATGCAATTGTGCGTGCCGTTTCCGAACTCGGCTACACCCAACCCACCCCGATTCAGCAGCAGGCGATTCCTGCGGTGCTGACCGGTGGCGATCTTCTCGCCGGTGCCCAGACAGGCACTGGCAAAACGGCAGGTTTCACGCTGCCGATCCTGCAACAATTGTCCAGCCGCCCATCCAAAGGCAGCCGGATCCAAGTCCGGACTCTGATCCTGACCCCGACCCGGGAGCTGGCCGCCCAGGTTGAAGACAACGTGCGGGCCTACGGCAAATACCTGAAGCTGAAGTCCATGACCATTTTCGGTGGTGTGGGCATCAACCCCCAGATCAAAGGCCTTCGAAACGGCGTGGATATTCTGGTAGCCACACCGGGCCGTCTGCTGGATCACGTCAAACTGGGCACGGTGGACCTGTCGCGGGTCGAGATTCTGGTGCTGGACGAAGCGGACCGCATGCTGGACATGGGCTTTATCCGAGATATCCGCAAGATTCTGGACCTGCTACCCAAGCAACGGCAAAACCTGTTGTTCTCGGCCACCTTCTCGGACGAGATCAAGGCGCTGGCTGACTCCCTGCTGAACCGCCCCACCATGATCGAGGTTGCCCGGCGCAACACCACGGCGGAAACTATCAGCCAGAAGGTGTACCCGGTAGACCGTGAGAAAAAGCGCCACCTGCTGGCCCATCTCATCAAAGAACATGGCTGGCACCAGGTTCTGGTATTCACCCGGACCAAGCATGCCGCCAACCGTTTGGCCGAGCAATTGAGTCGGGAAGATATCCCCGCCATGCCAATTCACGGCGGTAAAAGCCAGGGCGCCCGTACCCAGGCACTGAGCCAGTTCAAGAGCGGCAAGCTACAGGTATTGGTGGCCACCGATATCGCCGCCCGCGGTATTGATATCGACGAACTGCCTCACGTAGTGAACTATGAACTACCTAACGTGGCGGAAGACTACGTGCACCGGATTGGCCGTACTGGCCGTGCTGGCGCGGAAGGTCAGGCAGCCTCCCTGGTGTGCATCGACGAACACAAACTGCTGGCGGATATCGAACGCCTGATCAAACGCCAGATTCCCAAGGAAGTGGTGGCGGGCTTCGAGCCGGACCCCAATGCCAAGCGGGAGCCGATCCAGAACGGTCGTAACGGTCGCCAGCAACGCTCGGGCAACAGTGCGGGGCGCAACAACGGCCAAAACCGCAATGCCGGTCGTAGTACGGGCTCTGGCCGTTCTCAGGCTGCAGCCGGCGCCCATCGACAAAGCCGGAGCGGCACTGGCAACCGCAGCAATTCGCAGCGGGCGCGCGCCACCAGCTAATAAAGCTCCAGCCTTGCCTACAATCCCGCCCTGCCTCGGCAGCGCGGGATTTTTTATACCTGCCTTCCCGTCAGCAACTGCCTGACCTTTTCACCACCATGATTCCCACCTTCTTCTCTCGGAGCGGTCCCACCCAGTACTCTTGCCGGGAGCCGGCTTAGTTCAATAGATGTTGAACTGTACGATTGGGAAAACCGGCACGGGGATAGTTCAGGCTGTTCCCCATGGGCCCATCACTGGAGGATGACTCAACGTGGCCACCGCTCCCCCTCAGAACGGCGCAACCGCGCAACCAGAAGCCTCTCGCATGTTGTTTATGTCCACCTTCCTGTGGGCCATTGCCTTTGCCGCCTGGATTTTGTTCTCCATCATCGGTGTCAGAATTCAGGAAGAGTTGGGGCTCTCCGAAGCCCAGTTCGGGCTGCTGATTTCCATGCCGGTGCTGACCGGCTCCATTACCCGGCTGCTGTTGGGCATTGCCAGCGAACGGTTCGGCGGGCGCCTGATCAGTGCCCTGGCCATGCTGATCAGCGCCCTGTCCACCTGGCTTTTGACCACCATGCAAAGCTATATCGGTATTTTGATTGCGGCGCTGGGGCTGGGCGTGTCCGGAGCGGTATTTTCCACCGGCATTGCCTTTATCTCCCGCTGGTATCCGGTGAGCCAGCACGGTACCGTGTTCGGCCTGTTTGGCGTCGGACAGATCGGCGCGGCCATCACCAACTTTGGCGCCCCGCTGATTATGGCGGCTATGGGCTGGCAAGGAACCGCCCGGGTTTATGCCATTGTGCTCGTGGTGGTCACCATTATCTTCTGGGTGATGACCAAGGATGACCCGGCCACGGTTGCACGCCGTAAAAGCGGCGCCAAAGGCTCCAGCCTAGCTGATCAGCTGAAACCGTTACGTTATATCCGGGTGTGGCGCTTTGCCTTGTACTATTTCTTTTGCTTCGGCGCCTTTGTCGCCCTGGCCTCCTGGTTGCCCCGTTACTACACCGGAAAGTATGAGCTGGATATCGGCCAGGCCGGGATGCTGACCGCACTGTTCTCCCTATCGGCCGCAGTCTTTCGCGCTTTTGGTGGCTGGCTCTCCGACCGCTGGGGGCCGCGCAACGTTATGTACCTTTCGTTTTCGGCCTCCCTGTTGTGCCTGTTATTCCTGTCCTACCCCCCGACTCGATTCGTTGTGGAGGGCATGCAGGGCCCGATTGAATTCACCATTGCCATTCCCTTGGCACTGTTCACCACCATCACCTTTGTCCTGGTTTTTTTCATGTCTCTGGGCATGGCGGCCGTGTACAAGCACATTCCCCACTACTTTCCAGACAACGTGGGTTCCGTAGGCGGCATGATCGGGATGATTGGCGGGTTGGGCGGTTTCTTCCTGCCCATTCTGTTCGGCATGCTCAACGACTGGACCGGCATCTGGACCACGGCGTTTATGGCCCTGTTTGGGCTGGTGACCGTCAATCTCATCTGGATGCACATCGCAGTGCTGCGCATGGAGCATCGCCTGAGTCCAGAGTTGGCAGAGCATAAGTACCTGCCGGAGGCCATTAGTCGAGCGCGCAAACAGCCTGGCTCTACCTCTTAGGGCAGAGCCGGGCTAACAGAATAGGTTAGGTGATAAAGCGCGGGCAGGAGTGGAGCTAAAAGATAAATATCACGAGGGCGATAATAACGCAGGCGATGGTAACAATCGCCCAAATCAGTGGCCAGGCAGCGCCTTCATCTTTCTTGACGGAGATGGTTTCCAAAGGGTCGGAGCCATCCTGATCGGGCGTGAAGGTTTTATCGACTTCTTTGGTCAGCGCAGGGTTCAACGGAGCCTCACTCGCTTCCCTCGGCGGCTTTGTCGAAGGGTTATTCATCATGATTCCATCCTCGGTCCTTAATCCTTTGAAGCATTGTCTTTATGTTACAGCTACCAGCCTGTCCAGATTCCAACGCAACATAAAGGCAAGGCAGTCACTGCCCGGGTCGTCACTTTCGCTCAGGACCCGGGTAAGCCGGGCCCAGTCGTCTTCTGTGGCGTACTGACTGAAACCGGCCACCGCCATCCGGGCATAGCCTCCCATAGAGACTCCGGCCTCTTGCGCCGCCTGCCCAACCCTGCGGGCAAGTTGGGAATCCTCCGCCTGCAGCCAACGTTCAATACCGGAAGCCGAACGCCGGGCCGCGCCCAAAATGTCACCCAGGGTGGCCATGGGCCATCTCCACAGCAGCAGGATCAAGCAAGATCCCTTCGATCTCGGCAGCCTGGGCCAGCTCCGCTACATAGCGTGTCGCGGCCAAAGTCCAGGCTCGGGCCTCCAGCATGTCGGCAATCCGCTCACGAACCGCTTCAAAGGGCAGGGTTTGCCCTGGAATCCTGCGCTGCAGGCGAAGCAGGTGCCAGCCGAACCGGGAGCGCACCGGTGTGCGCGCCGTGGTTCCCTCCGGTAGGGCCTCCAGGGCCTGTTGCACCGAATCCACCAATTCACCGCGCCGGATCTGGCCCAGGGAGCCCCCCTGCTGGGCCGTGGGGCAACGAGAAAATTCCCGGGCGGCAGCAGCGAATAGTTCCGGGTCATCATCCAGTTCGGCCAGAATGGCACGAGCTTCCGCTTCCGCCGCCTGCCAGGAGGCTTCATCCTCGCCGTCGGGCTCAATCAGGATATGGGAGGCCTCGAACAGATCGGGGGTACGGAAACGGTGAAGCTGGCCCTCGTAATAGCGTCGACACTCTTCCGCTGTCACCGGTGTCAGCTCCAGCTGTTGCTCCAGCAACGCCCGCACCAACGCATCCTCGTCGGTTTCCACTCGCCCCGCCTCATCCTCGTCCGGCGTGACGGAAACTCCCTGTCGCCGGGCTTCCTGAAGGAGCAGCTCACGAAGGGCCAAAGCCCGGGCCGCCGCCTGCCAGGCCGTCTCGCCGCTAGGTGCCGGATGATGTTGGATTTCCCGGGCAATCTCTTCCGGATCGATTTCCACCCCATTGACCCGCACGACACCAAAGCTGGGCGGAGCCTGCCTCAACCGCGGGTCTGGCGCCGGGCCACCACAGCCCCCCGTCTGGCAGGCGCTGGGCATTACCGGCTCCGGCCGGACGGGAATTTCCACATATTCGATGACGGGAGACTTGCTCATGGATATGGCTTCTCTATCGCTATGGATTGGTGCCCCCTCATTGCTGGCCGCTCTCCGTACGGGCCCGCATTGCCGCATCCCCGCCGACGATGGGAGCCGGACCTGCCGGACCGCTCACCGAAGTGGTCGTTCTACCGGTTTTCGAGCGGGAACGGACAATCTGGTAACCAGGCCTTAGCAGATACCAGATGGGTACACTCCAGATATGCACCAGACGGGTAAAGGGCGTGATCAGAAACAGGGTCAGCCCGAGCACGATATGCAGTTTGTAAACCAGATAGGAATCAATGATCAGGTTGGCGGCACTGGGTTGGAAGGTGAGGATCCCCTGGGCCCATCCCATGAACAGCACCATTTCCTCGCCGTCCATGTGGTCGATGGTCCAGAAGGTACTCGCCAGGCCGAGGAACAATTGCAGCCACAAGAGCACCAGCACCAGGATGTCCCCCAAAGACGAGCTGCGCCGGATGCGGGGCTCGAACAGGCGACGGTGCAGCAGCATGCTACAGCCGATAAAGGCCAGAATGCCGGCAATGCCCCCCACCACTAGCGCCATCCACTGCTTAAAGCTGTGGGTAATGCCCAAAGTGTCGAACACGTTGATCGGCGTCAGCAGCCCAATGAAATGCCCCCCGAACAGCATGATGACGCCCAAGTGGAACAGATTGGAGCCCCAGAGCATTTGCTTGCGCCGTAAAAACTGGGAAGACTGGGAGCGCCAGGAATACTGGGCCCGGTCAAACCGCAGGATGCTACCGACGATCAGTACCGTCAGCGCAACATAGGGATACCAGCCGAACAGCATGTAATTAAGGAATTCGTTCATCCCGCCCTCCTTCACCCTTTCCTGACAGAACTGATAGCATCACGGGCCGCCTTCAGCCTGGCAATCACTCCAGTAGCTCCGCCTTCCTGTATCGGGGCTGAAAAGTCCACTGGGGCCTCTTCCCACTCCTGGTCGACAGACTTACGCTCCTTATGGCGGATGCGATCCTGCAATTCCGCCACTGCCTCCGGATCCGGCTGGACTGCGGCTATTTCCAGAAGGCCTTGAAAGATCGCCGCATACGGCGAGTCCCGCTCCGCCAGCCGTTGTTCCAACACCGTCAGCACATGGGCCGGCTGGCCAAGCCAGTCGCGGATTTCAGCCGGCGGCTGACAGGACAGGAATTCGAGAAACAACGGCAGAAAATCCGGCAGCTCCTGCCTTTCGATCAGAAAGCCCCGGGCGATATATTCTTCACCCAGGTCGATCATCGCCTGGCCCCGCTCCCGTCCGTCCCCATGCACATGCTCGAACAGATGCAGGGACAGGGATCGACTCTGGTCAAACAGCGCCGAGTAGGCGGCCTGCACATCCAACAGGTCTTCGGTTTCAAAAGACTGCAGCAACGGCTCCAGCCGCCTA
This sequence comes from Gammaproteobacteria bacterium, assembly GCA_029268325.1. Lineage (GTDB taxonomy): Bacteria > Pseudomonadota > Gammaproteobacteria > Pseudomonadales > Oleiphilaceae > JAEZAA01. The sequence goes on from JAJUGC010000026.1 coordinate 7,729, forward strand.
AGGACTGCAGCCGGCAAAACCGCTTCGGAATGCAGTGCGGAGCGTACCTCTCCAATATGGATCTGGAGCTCCGGGGTCGGATAATCCAGCAGAGCCGCCAGGGCTCGCAGCGTCAGCATCATGTGGGGATGTCCATATAGGGTTTGCGGGGTGTCCGTTTGGTGCCGCCGAACAGGTTGAGCTTGGTCGCCCCGTTGGAGGGTTCATTGAAACCAAAGCCCGTGGAGCCCCGCAGCAAATAGGCATCTTCATGCAGCTCCCGATGGCTGGTGGGAATCACATAACGGTCCTCATAGGCCGCCAGTGCCATATAGCGGTACATTTCTTCCACCATGGCCCGGGTCAACCCCACCTTCTCCGGAATGCTCTCATCGATCCGCCCGTCCACGGTTTTCGCCCGCATGTAAGCGCGCATGGCCAGCATCCGCTCCAGTGCCGCCACAATGGGTTCTTCCGCGCCTGCGGTCAGCAGGTTGGCCAGGTAGCGCACGGGAATCCGCAGGGAGCGCACGTCCGGCATGCCATCCTGTACCGACATCTTGCCCGCCTCCGCCGCCGACTGGATGGGCGACAAGGGCGGCACGTACCAAACCATGGGCAAGGTGCGGTACTCCGGGTGCAGGGGGAAGGCAACCTTCCACTCCATGGCCATCTTGTAGACCGGAGAGCCAATCGCCGCCTCCAGCCAGGCTTCCGGGATGCCGTCCCGGCGGGCCTGCTCCTGGATCGCTGGATCATTGGGGTTCAGGAAGACTCCGAGCTGGGCCGGATACAGGTCTTTGGGATTTTCCACCGAGGCCGCGGCACTGATGCGGTCCGCGTCGTAGAGCACCACCCCCAGGTAGCGAATCCGGCCCACGCAGGTTTCCGAGCAAACCGTGGGTTGGCCGGACTCGATCCGGGGATAGCAGAAAATGCACTTCTCCGACTTGCCCGTCGACCAGTTGTAATACACCTTCTTGTAAGGACAGCCGGTGACGCACATCCGCCAGCCCCGGCACTTTTCCTGGTCCACCAGCACGATACCGTCCTCTTCCCGCTTGTAGATGGCGCCGGAGGGACAAGAGGCCAGGCAGGAGGGGTTCAGGCAGTGTTCGCACAGCCGTGGTAAGTACATGAGAAAGGTTTTCTCGAACTGGCCGTAGATTTCCTTTTCCACGCCGTCGAAGTTGTAGTCCTTGGAGCGTTTGGCGAACTCACCCCCGAGGTCATCCTCCCAGTTGCCACTCCACTCGATCTTGCGCATCACCTCCCCGGTCACCAGGGAGCGGGGCTTGGCCGAGGGCTGGGCTTCAAGTTCCGGGGCTTTCTGGAGCCATTCGTATTCGAAGGTGTAAGGTTCGTAGAAGTCGTCGATTTCCGGCAGATCGGGATTGGCAAAGATTTTGGACAGAATCCGCCACTTGGAACCGCCCCGCAGTTCGATCTTGCCGTTTTTCTTGCGGATCCAGCCGCCCTTCCAGCGGTTCTGGTTCTCCCAGTCCTTGGGATAGCCGATACCGGGTTTGGACTCCACGTTATTGAACCAGACGTACTCCACCCCCTCCCGATTGGTCCAGACGTTTTTGCAGGTAATGGAACAGGTGTGGCAACCGATACACTTGTCCAGATTCAGCACCATCGCAATTTGCGCACGAATCTTCATCTGACCTCCCCGGTGGTAGCCGCAGACCGCTGTCCTTTGCCCCAATCCGCCGTCACATCGGTACTGACGCTGTCATCGGCGCCCTTGTCGAACCAGTTGATTTGGCTCATCTTGCGGATGATCACGAACTGGTCCCGGTTGGCGCCCACGGTGCCGTAATAGTTAAAGCCGTAGGCGAGCTGAACATAGCCCCCAATCATGTGGGTCGGCTTCATGTTGACCCGGGTCACCGAGTTGTGGATGCCACCCCGCTGGCTGGTGATCTCCGAGCCGATGGTGTTCACCATCTTCTCCTGGGCGTGATACATAATCGCCGAGCCCGGCATCACCCGCTGGGACACGATGGCCCGCGCCGTGAGCGCGCCGTTGATGTTGAAGGCCTCGATCCAGTCGTTGTCACAAATGCCCGCCGCCTTGGCGTCATCCTCGCTGATCCACACCGTCGGCCCGCCCCGGTTGAGGCTGAGCATGATGAGGTTTTCCGTATAGGTGGAGTGGATGCCCCATTTCTGGTGAGGGGTAAGGATGTTCAGGGTGATCTCCGGGTTGCCATTGGGCAGCTTGCCCAGCACCTGCATGACCGAACGGGTGTCGATGGGTGGGCGCCAGGTGACAAAGCCTTCACCAAAGTCGAGCATCCAGCGGTGATCCTGATAGAGCTGTTGGCGCCCGGTGATGGTCCGCCAGGGAATCAGCTCATGGACGTTGGTCCAGTTGGCGGTGTAGGACACCTTCTCGCTCTCAATTCCCGACCAAATGGGCGAGGAAATGATCTTGCGGGGCTGGGCCGCCACATCCCGGAAGCGGATTTTCTCTTCTTCCTTGCCTTCCGCCAGATGGGCGTGACTGCGCCCCGTTGCCTTGGACAGGGCCTGCCAGGCTTTCAAGGCCACTTCACCGTTGGTTTCCGGCGCCAGCATCAGGATGGTTTCGCAAGCGTCGATGTCCGTCTCGATCTTGGGACGCCCGGCGGTGGGGCCTGCGGGCACCATTCCGTTCAGGGCTGCAAGCTGCTCCACCTCGTGGCGGGTATCCCACTTCATCCCCTTCGCGCCGTTGCCCAATTCCTCCAGTTTGGGTCCCAAGGAGGTAAAGCGGGCAAACACTTCGGGGTAGTTGCGCTCAACCACCGCCACATTAGCCATGGTCTTGCCGGGAATGGGCTCGCACTCCCCTTTCTTCCAGTCCAGGGGATCATAGGGCTGGGCCAGTTCGCCAGGGGTGTCGTGCAAAATCGGGGTAAGCATCAGGTCGTGCTCCACGCCGAGCACTTCCGGGGCCACTTCCGAGAATTTCTTGGCGATCGCCCGGAAGATGCTCCAGTCACTCTTGCACTCCCACACCGGATCCACCGCCGCCGTCAAGGGGTGGATAAAAGGGTGCATATCCGAGGTGTTCAGGTCGTGTTTTTCATACCAGGTGGCCGTGGGCAGCACGATGTCCGCATAGAGGGCAGTGGTGGACATGCGAAAATCAATGGTGACCATCAGGTCCAACTTCCCCGCCGGTGCCTTTTCATGCCAGACCACCTCCTCGGGGCGCTCAAGTCCGGCATCTTCATCATCAGTGCCCACCACACCGTGCAAGGCGCCGATCAGGTGCTTGAGAAAATACTCATGGCCCTTGCCACTGGCCCCCAACACATTGGAGCGCCAGAAGAACATATTACGGGGCCAGTTGCGGGGGTTATCCGGGTCATGACAGGCCAGGCGGATCTCGCCGGACTTCAGGGCTGCCGGCACAAAGGTGGCCGGGTCGGCTCCAGCTTCTACAATCTGACGCCCCACCTCTAGAGGATTGCTTTCGATCTGGGGCGCAGAAGGCAGCCAGCCCATGCGCTCGGCGCGGACGTTGAAGTCGATCATGGCGCCTGACCAGTCCGCGTGGGGAGCAGTGGGAGACAGGATCTCCGAAATCTTGAGGGATTCGTAGCGCCATTGGTCGGTGTGGGCATAGAAAAACGAGGTGCCATTCATATGCCGCACCGGCCGTACCCAGTCCGACGCAAAAGCCAGGGGTAGCCAGCCGGTCTGGGGCCGGAGTTTTTCCTGCCCCACATAATGGGCCCAACCGCCACCGGACTTACCGACACAGCCGCACATGACCAAGAGCGCGATAATGCTCCGGTAGGTCATGTCCATGTGATACCAATGGTTGATCCCGGCACCGACGATTACCATGGAACGGCCGTCGGTCTTCTCGGCGTTGGTGGCGAATTCCCGGGCCACCTGGATGATGGCCTGGCGCGGCACGCCGGTGACCTTCTCCGCCCAGGCGGGGGTGAAGGGCACGTCGTCATCGTAGCTTTGGGCCACGTTCTCGCCGCCAAGCCCCCGGTCAATACCATAGTTGGCGAAAAACAGGTCGTAGGTGGAGGCCACATAGACCTTGCCTGACACCAGCTCCACCTCCTTCACCGGCACGTTGCGCAGCAGGATCGAGTCGTGGTCGGTGGCCACAAAGTCTTCCGGCGCCACGTTGCCGAAATAGGGGAAGGCCACGGGAACCACAGCATCCGAGCTGTCAATCAGACTGAGTTTGAGGCGGGTCTCACGCCCCTGACCGTCCATCTCCTCCAGGTTCCACTTACCCTCTTCGCCCCACCGGAAACCGGCAGTCCCCAAGGGGCACACAATCTGGCCGCTTACCTCGTCGTAAGCCACCGGCTTCCAGTCCGGATTGTTGGTTTCCCCCAGGGCGCCGTCGAAATCCGCTGCCCGGAGCAGACGGTCCGGTACCAGACGGCCGTCCCGCTCCACCAGCTTCACCAAAAACGGCAGGTCGCTGAA
>JAJUGC010000027.1 GCA_029268325.1 Gammaproteobacteria bacterium
GGCTTGTTTTCATAGTAGGGTGACAGGGGGTGATTCCAGGCTCCTTTGTAATCAAAGCCTTTAGCCTTGGTCAGATAACGGGTTATCAACTGCTCTGACTCCCGCCCACAGAGGCTGCAGTGTCCAGCAGCCGCTTGATCTAAATCCAGCCGAATACGCCGGGGCATGCCCCAAAAAACATGGAAGGGATGAACCTGTACAGGAGCTGTCTTGCCGCCCGGCGGCTGAATCCGATCCATTTCCGCAAGCCAAGGAAAGATGTGATGCAAGCCCTGGAGACTCTCGTTGCTAACCGAACCTATAAATTGAGAGCGCTCCCGGACATTCAGCCAAATCGTATTCCATAGAGGACGTCCAGGCTCCGCGACCACCAAAGTCGTCAGAGGGCCACCACCACGAATTGAGGTGTAATGACCATTGCCTCCGCTAGGTGCATTGGTCTGCAGGGTGAATAAGGCTGTTGCGGCACAGCACGGACACAAGCCGCTTACAAAACCGCGCTTAATGAAGTGGTCTTTATTCTCCTTGAGTGTGTTTTCACCGGGAGACTCGATTAATAAGGCCCCGATGTCGTTAAAGTCCTTATCGGAAACATCCACTGTTCGCAGACTGAAATCCTGCATAAACCGGGCACCGTCGCCGGTGAACTCAAAGGCGGAAAGCACCGGAGTGAACCACTCTTTTAACTGTTCAGCGGAAGGCGGCCGATCATTCCACTGTTGCCATTCCGCATGACTATCCATCGGTGTGGTGGTTTGGATCAGCCCGATCAGAAACTGAATCAATGCCCCATTGAAGTCCGCTCGCACCGAGTCCAACGCCACAATATCGGGCTCAGTGATCTGCCATGGCGCAATCCAGTCCTGTTGGCCTGCCGCTCTTCGCACCGGTATCCATGCAGTTTCTAAAAGATTCATTCCTGCTCCTCAGTAGTCTCCTGATCTATCATCCGTAACCCCATGGCAGAGTCATATTGCCAGGCCCTCAGCTCCGCAGGGCGCTTCTCTGATCCACCAGTCCATGCCAATACACGCCAGATACCGGATTCATCGCAGGTAAAAGGAAGAAGCACTGACCATTTCCCTTTATCCGGAAGCTGTTCCAAAGCCTCGGCATAGGCATCTGACTGTGCCCTATCGGCAAACTCGGCCGGTTTAGCGATCAGGCGCTCTGCAATACGCAAGGTGCTGTAAGGCCAAGCGTGTTTTCGCTGTGCCCATGGAAGGATCTTGCCATCTACCCAGCGTGCGAGAAACAAGTTCAGAGTGGCTTCTCCCAAACGAGATGGGGTTTTTGCTTCACTCCACCAGTCCACGACTTCGCCCCGCTTATAACCAGTCGCATGGTTGAGGGCATTTGCCCTCGCATAGCTGGCGTCCGCAAACTGCTGCCCCAAGACCGTATTTTTACGGTGGCGCAACCCATCCGGCACCGGCGCTTCGTCCCCGAAGACACCTTCAATTAAGTCCCGCGCATCAAAAGGCATGGAAAAATGCCCTGTCCGCAAGGCTTTCGCTGTTAGCCATAACTGGGCATGATCGGGATAGACTGCACTCGCCTTTGGGAACGCACTTTCGAACCAGCTCGCTGTCGGCTCGTCGGACCATTCCGGGCCGAACACCCACATAACAGCGTTACCACGCTGATCAGACGCCCCTGCAGAATTCAATCGATTCCCCTGGGCATCACGTATATGACGTCGCAGGCGTCCCGCCCTCTGAATCAGTCTGTCGATGGGGGCCAGGTCGCTGATAAGGAGATCGAAATCCACATCCAGGGACTGCTCCACCACCTGTGTTGCAATCACCAATCGCCCCTGACGCTGTTCCGCCGTGCTACTGGAGCCAAAGAGCTCCAGCGTTAGATCCTCCTTGGCCAAACGATCCACCAAGCCAAACCTGGCATGAAACAAGGTTAATTTTTCCCCGGGCAATCGATCGGCAAACAGGGCATAGGCATCCATTGCGTCGGCTACGGTGTTGCGTATCCAACACACGCAGCGCCCACTACTCAACGCATTCTCGATAACCTCGATGATTTTCGATTGCTCCGAGCAGTACTCAACATAAACCGTTCTCTGTACGGCGGGACGAGTCGCAATACTCTGCTCAACAATTTCATTGGAGGAGGATCGCCAGCTGGTTACCAAGGGGTAGTCTGTCTTTTGAAGTTGCGGAGGAGTCAAGCCACGTCCCCTGGCATAGGCATTCAGCAAAGCCTGCTTCATGCGAGCCGGCAAGGTGGCGGATAACAGGATGGCACTGCCGCCAGCTCGTGCGTGGAACTCCAGCACCACTTCCAAGACACCCTGCATGTAGGCATCACAGGCATGCACCTCATCCACGATCAGGACTTTGCCAAATAAACCCAACAGCCGCAGTGATTGGTGCTTGCTATGCAAAACCGCGAGCAATGCTTGGTCGATGGTACCAACACCAGCCTGAGCCAGCAGAGCCCGCTTATTGTGGTCCGCCAGCCAAGCGGCGCAACGCGCCGATGCGGTGTCATCACTTTGCTCAGCATCTCCCTCGGCTTGATCCGGAGGCAAGATCGAAGCTGCAAACGATTCCACCAGTGTGCGATTGCCGTGGGCTAGTACCAAATTGGGATCACTATCGAACAGGGTTCGATAAATACTTGCGACACGATCGTACATAGCATTAGCCGTAGACATAGTCGGCAAACCAATGAAGAAGCCCTGAGCGGCACCTGCTTCCATCATGCGGTAGGCCAAGGTCAACGCGGCTTCCGTCTTCCCGGCTCCGGTCACATCCTCCAGCAAATGAATCTGCGGCTCGGAAGTGATCTTCACCTCCATTGCCCAACGCTGCAATGGGGAAGGTGTATCAATCTTGGGCAACAGATCGAAAAAGGTCAGATGCTTTTTGATAGGCACAGGCAACACGCCGGCTTCCTTTAATGCCTTCCGAGCCTTCTGCCGCGCATTCTCCCAATAGGTTTTCAGTGGAATCTCTTGAACTTCATAGGTAAAAAATTCGGTGTTGGAGCCAAGCCAATCAGCAAGCACCGCAACTCCAGCAAATAACCAGGAAAGCGATTGGCTTCGATGTTCAAACTCTATGGCATCCAGACCACTTAGAAATTCTCCGGTTTGCTCAATGCAGAATAATTCCCGCATGGCCTCCGCAAACTCAAGGACGGCCTTTTTGTCCTTCTTCGAAAAGAAATCGTGACTAGGTTCACTCCCCGAATCGACCTTGGGCGGTTGACCATGGTGACCGGTAACAGCCCTCATCCAGGCATCTAACCCCGAAATATGGGTGCCAGTAGAGGGGCCAAACCAATTTTCGTCCATGGCTCGATATCCAAGCCAATCGCTCCACAACCACTGACCAAGCGAGTCATGACGTTCTGTGTATGACTTCTCTGGATTAGGTGCTCGCCCTTGAAGCAACTCGAATAAATCCGGCCTTTGGGACTGAAAGGCTTCGCTGAACTTACCGAGATCATGGAGAGAGAGCCAGAAAGCCGCCCAATTGAGCCAAACCTCCTGGCTACATCTCAGCACGTTACAGAAATATGAAGTGAGCTCTTTATGAAGAGAGAGGTACTCGAAACCTACTGCCGCCACGTCCAGGCAATGGTGATGCAACAAATGATACTGTGGGCCATCCACATGGGCAGGGCGGGCTTTTCCCCAGTACATTGATAACTTTTGCGTCATTTTAGTATCCATCCCACCACCACAAGAATTCCAAGGAGCACTACAAGAGTGAAGAATCCGCGGAGGCTCATCCGATTCGCTGAATCGGCGAGTTCCCTGAGTGATTTCAGTATCGAGCGAAACATGTCGCCACCCCATCATAGCTCCGTCTTCAAGCTAATCTTAGAGATGACAATGGCAGATAAGAAATAAGGTCCTAAACCCTACTTCTCACAATCCCACCAATAAAAGCCCACCCATTCATTTCGTTACCTTCAACAAAACCCCGATACACTTATCGGAAAGTTCTGATCAAACCGACCAATCTGTAAAATATGCGAGTTCCCCTAAACAGGGGCTGAACCGAAATACGGTCCGACAAAAAAACTGCTCGGTAACATGTTCCCCGCATAGCGGGGATGGGGGCTATGCCCCCATTTTTCAGAAAGAGAGACATCCATAATCAACCGCCTTAACCGAGCTCTTGCCCCTCTCCCTGCCCAAAAAATCATTACAAAATGTACGCCATTAAGCGTAGCCGATAATTTCAATTTCGCTATCAGCAACACCTCAAATCTATGTCGCCTTTCACGACACGTCTATACTGTATACATTAACATGTCGATTAATCATGCAGACGTTGCTGTTTTGGAGACCATTGGTGAAACGAGAAAACACTTGGCCACTGCGGTGGGATCTTCTATTGCGCTACCGGCTGATTGAAATTATTGCCTTGTGGGAAGGCAGACTGACCACGAACCATCTCTGTACTGCGTTTGGCATAGGCCGCCAGCAGGCTTCCGCAGACATCAACACCTATTTACGCACCATTGGCGCCGGCAACCTGGAATATGATCGTGCCCTAAAAGGCTACATACCCAGCGCCTCGTTCAAACCGGTGGTCACCAGCGGAGTCGCCGACGAATACCTGCATGCCCTGGCCCACAACAACGAGCTGAGCCACACCTTCGAGTCGCTTCAGTTGGAAACTCCCAACACGGAAGTGCTGCGGCTTCCAATCCGGGATGTACAGCCAGACGTGGTGCGCCCGTTGGTTCAGGCGGCCCGGGCGGGCAAGCGGTTGGAGGTGGAGTATGCCTCTTTGGAAAACCCTCGCCCTGAGCCACGGGTTATCGCGCCTCACACCCTCGTCTTCACCGGGTTGCGTTGGCATGTGCGGGCCTGGTGTGAACGTAATGGGGATTATCGGGATTTTGTGCTGAGTCGCTTCCGGGGAGTGCCCGATATCATCAACGATACGTCCAAGCACGGGGCAGATGGAGACAGATTCTGGAACGAGCGGGTTACGGTACGGATCAAGCCGGATTCGCGGTTAACCGCCGACCAACGCCGAGTAATCGCCCGGGACTACGGCATGGTTCGCCAGGTATTGCGCCTGGAGACGCGGGCGGCCTTGGTGAAATACCTGCTAGACCTGTTACGGCTGGATCCCAAGGTGCTGGATCCGGATCCAAAGGCCCAGCAGGTGGTGATCGACAACCTGGACGACCTCAAACCCTGGCTCTTCTAAGCCCAGGGATCAGTGCGAGTGGCCGCCGTGGGGGCTGGTTACCCGTTGTTCGTAGCGGTCAATGTCCATATCTTCATAGGACACCGGGTCATCAATGGGCTCGATGTGGGTGATCACGCTGGAACCCGGCAGGCGGGCGTGGATAATTTCCTCCAGTTCGTGGGCCAGGTCGTGGCCCTTTTTCACCGTCCACTCCCCCGGCACCAGCACGTGCATGGAGACGAAGCGCCGGGAAGCCGCGCGGCGGGTGCGCAGAGCGTGAAAGTCCACCTCTGGATGCAGGGCCTGGAAGTCTTTCATCAGTTTCAGCACCAGGGCCTGCTCTTCCTGGGGCAGGGAGGCGTCCATCAAGCCGGACACCGAAGCGCCGAACAGGCGAAAGCCCACCCACAGGATATTTGCCGCCACCGCCAAGGCAATGAGCGGGTCCAGGATCAGCCAGCCGGTCCAGGCCACCAGGGCCACTCCCAGCACCACGCCGATGGAGGTCCAGACATCCGTGAGCAGGTGGTGGCCGTCCGCCTGCAAGGTGATGGAGTCATACTTGCGCCCAACCTGGAGCAAAATCCAGGCAACCAGGCCATTGATCAGAGAGGCGATCACCGATAGGACCAGCCCCAGGCCAATCTCATCCAAAGGCTGCGGGTTCAGGATACGGTCGATTGCAGCATAGCCAATGCTAAGTGCCGCCAGCACAATCAGGGCGCCTTCCGCGCCGCTGGAAAAGTATTCCGCCTTGGAGTGGCCATATTGGTGGGAATCGTCGGCCGGGCGGGCGGCAACCGTCAGTACCCACAGGGCCATCACCCCGGCGGCCAAGTTAACCAGAGACTCGATGGCATCCGACAGCAACCCCACCGAACCGGTATACCAGTAGGCTCCCGCTTTCAGGACAATGGTGGCAATGGCCGCTGCAATGGAAAGCCAGGCATAGCGAATCAGCTTCTTACGGTTGTAGCTTTCGGGCTGCGGCGCCGCGGACGGAGATACGGACATCTAAATCTACCTGACAAAGAAGGGGTGGAGCCGGCTGCGTCCTGGCCTGTGTCGTCAGTTCCATGAGTCAGTTGCGGCCAGCCGGGCCAATGCTAGTGGAGCAGTCGTACAATCCGCGACAGCCTAACCAAAAGCAAACATTACCTTACAAGCAAATGTGAGCCATTCGGAGTTTCCCCGGTTGCTCATTTCATGGTTTCGGGCTGTAATACGGCTCATGATTTGCAACCAGCTTCACATGATAGCCCTTATTACCCGTCTCTCAACCACCCTTTACGCGCCAGATGCCGCACAATCCTGGAGGTTTCGCCCATGAAGCCTTTGATTTCCGGGCTGTTGCTAAGTGCTGCCTGTCTGACGCTGGCAGGTTGTGCCCTGACGGAAGTGGTCGCGCCGCCCCCGCCGGCCAGCCCTGCCCTGCCGCCCCAGGCCCAGGCTTTTCTGAACCAGCCCATTCCCCAGTGCGCGGCCCCGGTGATCCGTACCCAGGCTGCCATCAACCAGCAAAAGAAGGCGATCAAGGCCCACCATGCCCAACTGGAAAGCCTGCGCGAGGCGGAGCTGACCCGTTGGGATCGGCGCCGTGCCTATCTGGAAGACGAGCTGGAGTTCTATAAAAGGGAAGTACGCCGCACCGGTGGCAGTTGGGAGCTGACCAAAACCACCGAAGAGCCCCGGCCACTGAAGCTCTCTACCACGGGCAACTTTACCGAGCAGGTCAAGAAGCAGCAGGAGCGGGAATACAACGAACGCCAATACCGCCGTTTCTATCGGGCGCTGCAACGGGGTGAAGCCAAGCATGAACGTTTACTCGGGCTCTATCAGGAGCGCCAAGAAGCCCTGGAGCAAGCATTGGCCGCCTGCACCGAACTCAGCCTGGCCTTAAAGAAAGCGAAAGAAGACGAAGCACTGCACCGCAATACCCGGGCCATCGAAGGCTTTGGCCGCAGCGATATCCAGGTTGTGGAGGTCCAGCCCCAACCCGAAGCCCTGGAGCAGACCACAGCCGAGCCCCTGCCCCTAAGCGCCTCGCCCCAAGCCAGGCTGCCAGCCCGGGAAGCTGGCGAGCCCTTGCAGGAGCCTGCCGCCGCCCAGGATGAACAGGCCCGGGCAGAAACCGAACTTCCGGAAGAAAGCGAGACCCTGGAAGACTATGCGGAAGCCATGGATGAACTGCTCCGCCAGGCCCTCCAGGAGCCCGCCCCCCTCGTCGCCCGGCCCTGACCGTAAGCGCCGCCGGGCCGGCGCAGACCTCAGTGCTTGCTGAGCTGGCCCAGCTAGATTGGCTGCCCAAACCCAGCGCGTTGAATACATCAATCGCTCAATACACTGTTCCATAGGGCTTTATTCGCTGTCAGAAAAAACGGGGCATTAAAAATGCCAATCCCGGCCCGAGAAAAGTTCGAATTTCAGTTCGGTTTGGGGTTTCTGCTATGCTTTTGCGTCCTTCTTGCGCCCCCTATTTTTGACTGTTAAGAGAACGCCTGTGTCGATTTTTCTGCAACTGGCCTGGTTCTTCCGCCTGGAGTGGCGCCGCTATGGGATCGCGCTGACCACCTTGGCCCTGGTCGCCGGCCTGGTGATGATTCCCCCCAAACTCACCGGGCTGCTGGTGGATGCCATCGCCGAGCAACGCCTGACCGGCCGCCAGCTCTTCCTCTACTGCGGCAGCATCGTGCTGGTTGCCCTCGTGGTCTATGTGCTGCGGGTGGTGTGGCGGGTGTATCTCTACAGCGCTTCGTTCAACCTGGCGGCCCTGCTGCGCGCGCGGCTCTACCAGCACCTCAGCCAGCTCTCCCCCAGCTTTTATCACCGATACAAAACCGGCGACTTGATGGCCCGGGCCACCAACGACATCGAGGCCGTGCAGATGACGGCCGGCGAAGGGGTGTTGGCCCTGGTGGATGGCATGATGACCGGTGTGGTGGTGCTGGCCGTGATGCTGTTTACCATCTCCTGGCAATTGACCCTGGTCGCCCTGCTGCCCTGGCCGATTATGGCCTGGCTGATGTATGTCTATGGCAACCGGCTGCACCATGCCTTCCATGAGGCCCAGAACCAGTTCAGCCATCTCAATGACAAGGTCCAGGAAACCATTTCCGGGGTGCGGGTGGTGAAGTCGTTTGGACGGGAACAGGCCGAAACCCGGTCCTTTGAAACCGTCACCCGCCGCACGGCGGATGCCAACCTGGAAGTGGCCCGCACCGACAGCCTCTATGACCCCACCATCAGCCTGACGGTCGGGGCCTCCTACCTCCTGAGCATTGGCTTTGGAGCCTGGCTGGTGGTGCAGGAGCGCCTCACCCTGGGCCAGCTCACCAGCTTTACCATGTACCTGGGCTTTTTGATCTGGCCCATGTTCGCCTTTGGCTGGACGTTGAACCTGGTGGAACGGGGCCGGGCCGCCTACCGACGCATTGATGAGCTCCTGCAGACCCGGGATGACATTAAGGATGAGGGTGTAGACCGCACCCTGGGCCGGGCCGAAATTCGCATCGACATCCAGCAGTTTTGCTATACAGGCAGCGCCCAGCCCGCCTTGGAGGACATCCACCTGCAAGTTCCCGCTGGCACCACTTTGGGTCTGGTGGGACATACCGGCAGCGGCAAGAGTACCCTGATCAACCTGCTGCTGCGTCTCTATGACGGCAAGGGCGTCGACATTGCCTTGAATGGCGACAATATCCGTAGCTTTTCCTTGGACTCTCTGCGGCGCAACATCGCCTTTGTGCCCCAGGACCCGCTGCTGTTTTCCGCCACCATTGCCGAAAACATTGCCTTGGGCAAACCAGACGCCCGCCAGGAAGAAATCGAGCAGGCGGCGCGCCTGGCCCATATCCATGAAGACATCCTGCGCTTTCCCGACGGCTACGACACTATAGTGGGCGAGCGGGGCGTGACCCTGTCGGGGGGCCAGAAGCAGCGTATTTCTATTGCCCGGGCCCTGCTGCTGGATGCGCCGATCCTGATCCTCGACGACGCCCTGTCAGCGGTGGACATGGAAACCGAACGGCAGATTCTGGGGCACCTGCGCCAGGCACGGGTCGGGCGCACCACAGTGATTGTGTGCCACCGCCTCAGTGCGGTGGAAGACGCCGAACAGATCGCCGTGTTGTCCCACGGCCATTTGGCGGAGCTGGGCCAACACCAGCAACTGCAGTCCCAGGGGGGCTGGTACGCACGCATGGTGGAATATCAAAAGCTGGAGCAAGCCGTTCATGAAGGCCGTTAATTCATCGACCAGCCCGTCCACTGCCAGCTCATCCGCCGCGCGCCGCCGGGTGCTGGCCCGCCTGCTGGGCTACGGCTGGCGCTACCAAAGCCTGTGGTGGAAGGCGCTCATCCTGTTGCTGATCGCTACTGCGGCCGATGTCAGCGGCCCCATCCTGATCAAAGTCTTCATCGACGACTACCTGACGCCCCAACAGTTTCCCGCTACGACGCTGGGCCTGCTGGCCGGCGGCTATATCCTGCTGTACCTGATCAACGCCCTGACCAGCTACCGCCAGAACCTGCTGTTCAGCGAGATCGCCCTGCGGGTGATCGAGAGCTTGCGCAACGACCTCTTCCACCATGTGCTGCGCCTGCCGGTGAGCTTCTTTGACCGTACCCCCACCGGCAACCTGATCTCGCGCATTACCAACGACACCGAGACCATCAAGGACCTATACGTCAATGTGATTTCCAAGGTGATCCAAAACGGCATCATGATCCTGGGCATCTTCATCGCCATGGCGGTGCTGGATGTGCGATTGATGCTGATCTGCCTGATCCTGGTGCCCTTGGCGGTGACCGCCATGCTGGTCTACCAGCGCCTGAGCGCGCCCCTGTTCCATCGCGCCCGCAGCCTGCTTGGGGACATTAACGGCCAGCTCAACGAATCCCTGCAGGGTATGGCGCTGATCCAGATCATGAACCAGCAAAAGCGCTTCGTGCAGCGCTTTGAAAACACCGTGCGCGACCATTACCGGGCCCGGGTGGCCAGTGTGAAGCTAGACGGGTTGATGTTGCGGGCCCTGGTGGATCTGCTCAACGTGCTGACCCTGGCGGGTATCCTGCTGTTGTTTGGCATCCGCTCACTGGACTCTGCGGCTGAAGTGGTGGAGATCGGCGTGATCTACGCCTTTATCAACTATCTGGCCCGCTTTGCCGAGCCCCTGATCGAGATGACCCAGCGGCTGAACCTGCTGCAACAGGCCCTGGTGTCCGGGGAACGGGTGTTCACCCTGATGGAGCAACCCCTGGAGAGCTACCCGAAAGACAGGGCCATTCATTTGGAGCGGGGCGAGGTCCATTTCGAGCAGGTGCGCTTCAGCTATGACGGCAAACAGGAAGTGCTCAAGGGCATTGATCTCCATATCCGCCCGGGCCAGTTCCAGGCGGTGGTGGGCCATACCGGTAGCGGCAAGAGCACCCTGATCAACTTGCTGATGCGCTTCTACCCCCTCTCCCAGGGAATGATCCGTATCGATGGCATTCCCCTGCCAGAGATTCCTGCCGACCGGCTACGCCGCCATATCGGCATTGTGCAACAGGATGCCTTTATCTTCAGCGGCACCATCGCCGACAACATCGCCATGGGCGCGCCCCTCACCCAAGCCGAAATAGAAGACGCCGCCCGCCAGGCCAACCTCCATGACTATATCCTGGGCTTGCCCCAGGCCTATCAGACGGAGCTGGACGAGCGGGGCAGCAATCTATCCACCGGCCAGCGCCAGCTGCTGTCCCTGGCCCGGACCTTGGCGCGCAAGCCCTGCATCCTGATCCTGGACGAGGCCACCGCCAATATCGACAGTGAAACCGAGTCCCATATCATGACCAGCCTGCGCAAATTGCGGGGCAAGGTCACCATCCTGGCCATTGCCCACCGGCTGTCCACCATTACCGATGCGGACAACATCCTGGTGCTGTATCGGGGGGAGATCGCCCAGCAGGGTACTCACCAGCAACTGCTCCAAACCGACGGCCTCTACCGGCATATCTATCAATTGCAGGAGCAGAAAGGACTGGAGACGGGCGAGTTGCAAGCCTAGCCTTCCTATAGCAGGGAGACAGAATGGATACCTAGAGGCAGGCTGCGGTCTGTCCCGGGCGGACAGCTTGGCCCGCCTCCCTTTTAGTACGGCTTTCTGGTTAGTTCTCTTCGCCCAGGTGTTCGGTGTGCTCCTCAAAGTTTTCGCCCACGTTTTCGGCGGCCTCATCCACCTGTTCGCCGGCGCGCTCCATGGGGCCTTCCTGCTCACAGCCCGCCAGGGCAAAAAGACACACTAGGGGCAGGGCCTTCAGTAGATTGCTGTTCATTGTAGTTCTCCTCATTCCTTGGGTAGATATCGTTCCTTGGTTGTATCCCTGCGAAAGACAAGCGCCCGAACATAAGCCTTGGCTAACGTCATAGCACGGGATGATCCTCATGATTAAAGAGTTTTCATGTTAGCGAGACAACAAGCCCAGCCAGCCTATAACAAACAAGGCCGGGTTCCTTGTGTTCCCCGCGCCGTCAGTGTTGGCTAAACAGAGAGTGATTGCGCTGACAGCTCCAGGGCTGGTCAGCTGGACATTGACATCCTCCCCAGCCTAAAGGCTGGAGATTCCTACGGAGTGTTGCGTTGATCTGCAACAGCTCTTCGGCGGGTTCTTGCTTCAACGAGATTGCCCAGGGGAGAAGGCTTGGTTTTTGCCACGTAAAACTCCCGCGGTGGGGAGTCTTACGCGGTTTGAGCCGCAGCCAGGAACTCCCCCAGGTCTCATGTTCTCTCAGCAAGCGTTACTTCCGGCATGCCCTGCCGTAGGCTGCCTTGGTTGTCGGCAGCAACGCCATTATAGGAC
>JAJUGC010000028.1 GCA_029268325.1 Gammaproteobacteria bacterium
CGGCTTGGCAGCATGCGTTCTACAAGGCCTATCATGACCTGAGAGCCTGCGGCATGAATCTGTTGTTGGCGACCTACTTTGGGAAACTGGAGGAGAACCTGCAGCTGGTCTGTGAACTGCCGGTTCAGGGCGTGCATCTGGACGCGGTCAGCGCCCGGGATGAAGTGGCGCGCCTGGTAGACTGGCTGCCCGGGCATCGGGTGCTGTCCTTGGGCGTGATCAATGGTCGCAATATCTGGAAGACCGATCTTAATCACGCGTTGGATTGGCTGGAACCCATCCATGCCCGTTTGGGCGATCGTCTGTGGCTGGCGCCTTCCTGTTCCCTGTTGCATGTGCCGGTTGATCTGGACAGTGAAGCTGCCCTGGATCCAGAAATTAAATCCTGGATGGCTTTTGCCCTGCAAAAACTCCAGGAGCTGTCGATTCTGGCCAAAGCCTTGAACGAGGGGCGGGAGGCCGTGGCGCTTGAGCTTGCGGACAACGCACAAGCTATCCGCAGCCGACAGCAATCGGAGCGGGTTCATAACCCTTCAGTTCAGCAAGCGGTTGCCCGTATCAAGCCGGAGGCCGGCTGTCGCCAGAGCCCATATCCTGAACGGGCGAAAAAGCAGGCCCAGCGTCTGAAGTTGCCCCTGTACCCGACCACAACCATTGGTTCGTTTCCCCAAACGGCGGAGATCCGACAGGCGCGGCTCAAGTTCCGCAAGGGAGAGCTAGACGAAGCAACCTATAAGGCCCTAATGCAGCAAGAAATTGAGCGGGCGGTGCGAGAGCAGGAAGCCCTGGGGCTGGATGTGCTGGTCCACGGCGAAGCGGAACGCAACGACATGGTGGAGTACTTTGGCGAGCAGTTGAGCGGCTATGTATTCAGCCAGTTTGGCTGGGTGCAATCCTACGGTTCACGGTGTGTGAAACCACCGATCATCTATGGGGATATCAGCCGCCCGAAAGCCATGACCGTGGACTGGATTACCTATGCCCAAAGCCTGACGGACAAACCCATGAAAGGCATGCTCACCGGGCCGGTGACCATCCTCAACTGGTCCTTTGTGCGGGATGACCAGCCCAGATCCGTGACTTGCCTGCAGATCGCCCTGGCGATCCGTGAGGAAGTGCTGGATCTGGAAAAAGCGGGCGTGCAGATTATCCAGATCGACGAAGCGGCTTTGCGGGAAGGTCTGCCGCTTCGCAAGTCGGAGTGGCAGGCGTATTTGGACTGGGCCGTGACCTGTTTCCGGGTCAGCGCTAATGGGGTGGCGGATGAAACCCAGATCCATACCCATATGTGTTACTCCGAGTTCAATGACATCATCGAGTCCATCGCCCAGATGGATGCAGACGTGATCACCATTGAAACCTCCCGCTCGGATATGGAGCTGCTGGATGCCTTCGACCGGTTTCATTATCCCAATGAGATCGGGCCGGGTGTTTACGATATTCATTCGCCCAATATTCCGACGGAGGAGCAGATAGTCGGGTTGATGCAGAAAGCGGCGGAGCGGATTTCAGCTGAGAGGCTTTGGGTGAATCCGGATTGCGGCCTGAAAACCCGCCAGTGGGAGGAAGTGCGGCCGGCGCTGCAGAATATGGTGCAAGCAGCGCGGCGTTTGCGCCAAGTGGTGGCCAGTGGCTGAGGACAGGGGAATAAAGCCGGCTCACTGAGTCGGCTTTATGACCTTCGTTAGCTTTGTGGTACTCAAGCGGATCTGGCGTCTCTACCCAGCGTTATTGAATGGTAGAGGGCGTTTGAACTTCTTTGCCAACACCATCCCAGCGCATTCGATCAGAGATCATGTCTTGAGAGGAATGTTCGGCGCCTCTGGCATGGGGACTCTGGTCGGCAGATGGCTTCTTACTCACCGGAGTAAGCGCTGCGGCCGTGTTGCCGGTATCCTTTGTTGCACAGATTTCGCAGGTGGCGAACAAGGCTGCTGCCAGGGTTCCGTAAATCAATACACTCTTTGCCGTTCCTTGTGCCATGGTCTTCTCCTTAGGGCGAGTCGGGAAAGATCTGTTCCTGCATCACTTCTGTGCTGGGCACGCCTTGAACCAGTCGGATCGCGCCGGAGGCATCCTTATAGACGATGGCCGGAGTCGCGTAGATGTTGTTAGCGTGCATCAGTTGCGAATTCTCGATCACCTTCTGAGTGACGCTCTCAGGGAGATTATCCTGGGGCGAAATACCACCATTTTTTAAGGTGCGCTGGTGCTTTGCCAGGGTTGCTGAGGGGTTCTCGGAGGCCAGAATGGTCGCCGCCTTGGGGAGACTGTCGGGGCGCAAGACGCCCACCATGATGTGACGTAACTGCACGCCGCCCTTCTTCAGATAAGGCTGGGCTGCTTGCCAGAACATGGCACAGTAGGGACAGTTCGGGTCCATGAAGGCATAGACGACTCGTTCCGCATTGAGATCGCCTTCGGCAACCCAATCGGCCTTGCCTAGTGCTTCCCAGTCAACCTGGGCCGGGCTGGCCGCAACCAAGCGCTCCAAGTGTTTCCGGGAGACTTCCTCGCCTTTGTCGTTCAACAAGGTTCCCACAATCGCATGCTCGCCATCGGCTGTCAGATAAATGCCCAGGGGCTCGCCCCGGAAGCGCGCGGCGTAGCCCTTCAAGCCACCGGGGGCATCGAAGGTGCCAACAATTTCCGCACCCTTGGATTCAAGGAACTGAATGGGCGAGGGGAGCGGCTCGGCAACAGTTATGGCCGCCGCGCCGGTCAGCGCCATGGTAAGAATGAAATGCTTGGAAATCATAGTGGCGTACTCTATTGGTTCTTTCAGAAGTGTTCGAGGCCCCGCTTGAGGGTGGCCGTTGAGAGCTCACCCAGGTGGGTATTTACCAAGTTCCCCTGGGCATCGAAAAACAGCGTGGTCGGCATGCCCCGCACCCCCAGGTGTTGTGACAGCTGCATGTGCGTATCCAGCAATACATTGCGTAACTGAAGCTGCTCCTCCTCCAAATAGCCCTGAACGGCTTCGATGGACTCGCCTTGATTGACAAAGATAAACTCGATATCGGTCTCGCGCTGTTGCGCCGATGCTAGGACTGGCATTTCCCGACGGCAGGGCGGACACCAGGTCGCCCACAGATTGACGACCACGGGGCGCCCCGCGAAGCTGGTCAGCGGCCGAACTTCGTCTTCCATCGTGGCGAACGCCAGGTCCGGCAAGGTCGGTTGGGACATCTGCATGAGGTGGATGGCACCCGCAGTGAACGTCCAGGTCAGTGCTCCGGTCACGACCGCGGCACCCCAGGGGCGCCGGATGGCTTGGTTGCGCCAGCCGTGGAAGGCACCGACCGCTGCTACGGCGATTAAGCCGGCGACGAGCGAAAAGCCGCCGTCACGGATGTCGATGATGCTGATTGGTTGGGCCAGATAATCCTCCAAATACAGCAGGACAAAGCCGATCCGCGCGCCGATCACGCCCCACAACAGCATCTGCGTGATGGCCGACTCGAGACTGATCCGGTGGCGACGGCCAAGCAGCCCACCCACCGTGAGCGCGGCGATTAGTGCGATCAGCAAGAGCAGGCGTTCGAGCGACATTGCAAAGGGGCCGACAGAGAGTGATAGCACGGTTTGTCCTCTAGAGCAGTTTCCTTGGAGACTGGCCGTTACTTTGAAGATTCAAGATTAAGGCAGGGTTAACGGTCTCTTAATTTGAAGCAGCCACAGTGACGTCGTTACAAAATAACTGATCATGGAATCGGGAGGTGCCTGTGCATGTATTGATCGTCGAAGATGATGATTTGGTCGGCGACGGCCTCAAGGCGGGGCTTGAGGCGCTGGGCCAGACCACGGACTGGGTCCGTACTGCTGCGACGGCCGATACTGCCTTGGAGTTGGCGCACTTCGATGTGGTGGTGCTGGACTTGGGCTTGCCGGACCAGGACGGCATGGCGTTACTCGAACGCTGGCGCCGCCAAGGCCGGGAGATTCCGGTATTGATCCTCACCGCCCGGGATGCGGTGCCTGATCGGGTGGCAGGACTGGAAGCCGGCGCCGATGATTATCTTGCCAAGCCGTTCGATCTCAGTGAATTGGTCGCCCGGCTGCACTCCCTGGTACGTCGCGCAAGTGGCCGCGCGATCAATCTGATTCAATACGGCCCCTTGCGCTTCGATCCGGCTAAGCTGGAAGTGTCGCTCGACGATAGGCCGGTTTCACTGTCCCG
Organism: Gammaproteobacteria bacterium; assembly: GCA_029268325.1. GTDB lineage: Bacteria > Pseudomonadota > Gammaproteobacteria > Pseudomonadales > Oleiphilaceae > JAEZAA01. Next base: position 4,181 of record JAJUGC010000028.1, read on the forward strand.
GCGGGAGCTCGCCGTGCTCCAGGCCCTCCTGCAAAACCCGGGACGGCTGTTAACCCCGGGGCAGCTTCAGGACCACGTCTATGGCTGGAGTGAAGGCGTGGAGAGCAACGCGGTTGCGGTCCACGTTCATAATTTGCGTCGCAAGCTGGGAGGGGACTTGATCGAAACGGTACGTGGGCTTGGTTATCGCATCCGGAAATTGTCCCCATGAACGCGCGTCACACGTTGCGTTGGCGTCTCTTGGTGATGATCGGCATTGCCGTGACCGGGCTTTGGCTGATCCTGGCGCCCTGGTTGCTGCAAGGGGTGCGCAGCGAAGTTCAGAAAAGCTTGGATGATCGTCTGGCTGCCTCGGCGCGCATGGTCGCATCGTTGATGCGCCAACAGCAACGGGTCTCGCCACAAACTCAACCCGAGCGCGCCAGTCGGGTGCCCATCGCCAGTCCCAGGTTTCCGTCCACTCTCGCCTGCAAGGTGAGCAACTTGCGGGGAGAAGTCGTCGCGTTGTCGCAGGGTGCGCCGGAAGAGGTTCTGGAGCGTACACCGGATGGCTATAGCTTTCGGGAAGTGAGCGGCGAACGCTGGCGAATTTATACGCTGACGGTGGATAACCTCCGCGTTACCACGGCTGATCAGATCAGGATCCGGGATTCGCTCATGAACGCGGTAGTGCTCGCCGCCGTGTTGCCCTTTGCGCTGGCGCTCATTGGAACGCTGGCCGTCGTTTGGTTCGGGATTCGTCAAGGGTTCCGGCCGTTAAACACCTTGAGCCAGTCCGTCGCCCAGCGCGATGTACATGATCTTGAACCTCTGGCTTGGGACGGAACGCCCGCCGAGGTTAAGCCATTGGTCGAGTCGATGAATCGTTTGCTTGTACGCATCCAGCAGGGATTGGAGCGGGAGCGCCGTTTCACCGGCGATGCAGCCCATGAACTGCGCACGCCCTTAACGGCAATCAAAACTCAGTTGCAGGTGGCGCGAATGACCCAAGGCGCGCGCGCGGACCACGCCCTGGATCAGGTCGAGCGGGCCGTGGAGCGCTTGCAAGCCACGTTGGAGCAGTTGTTGCTGCTGGCGCGAATCGAGGGCAATGTCGCCTTTGATGACGCTCCGATGACTACAGCTGACGAAATTACCTCCATGGCGCTCACGGACGTTACCGCCAAGGCCGCGCAGAAAGGGATTCAGATCCACTACCGCACTGCTTGTGCAGATAAGGTCGCGGCACCAGCCGCCTTGGTATCCACGGCACTGCGCAATCTGCTCGACAACGCGATCAAGTTCTCTCCTCCCGACAGCAGCATCGAGCTGAAGATCGCCGTCGAACGGGACATGGTGTTGTGGACCGTGCGGGACCAGGGGCCTGGCGTCCCCGCCGAGCGGATGCAGGAACTCACCCGCCGCTTTGTTCGTCTCGAAGGGCAGGGGGGCAGTGGCCTGGGACTCGCCATCGTTGATGCCATTAGCAGCCGGTTTGGTGGCAGCCTGTCCCTTGCCCAAAGGCTGCCTCATGGCCTGATCACGGAGCTGCGCATGCCGCTCCTTCGGGAACGCGCTTGATCAGCTCCTCACTGCAGCAATTCACCCTTTTGGGATAATCCATTCTGTTCGTACGCCTTCATGGCCTGGGCGCTTAATCCTGAGTTAAAACTGCACCCGTATGATCCGGCCTACCACTTAGAACAAAGGATCAAGCGATGGCATGGGTTCGGATTCTGGTCTTTGGTTTTGCCACTCTCCTGGGCATGCAGCCCTCGGCCGTTGCCTTTACCGGCTTCGGTGACTCGACACCTGAATTCCTGCCGGTCGATGAGGCATTTCAGCTTCAGGTCGATGTCGTTGGCGATGAAGTACGGGCCTCCTGGCACATTGCCCCGGGCTATTATTTGTATCAGGAGCGGATGAGCCTTGAGGCGGTGGAAGAGGGTGCCTCCCTGGCGCCGGCCGTATTCCATACCGAAGCGAAACTGCAGGACGATCCTTATTTCGGCTTGCAACCGGTTTTCCATGAGCAAGCCGAGATGGGCGCCAAGATTGTGTCGGCGCCGGGTGATGTCTTGAAGGTCAAGGTGACATCCCAAGGCTGTGCCGATGCCGGACTCTGTTATCCGCCTCGGACCCAAACCCTCAGCCTGGAGCTGCCAGAATCCATGTCTGGCACCGTTGGCGGCGCCGTCTCCGCCAATCTTGGCGCCACATCAGAGCCCTCCGCCGCCACGGCTTCATCCAATGCAAAATCGGCCGCCTCGCTGAATGTTCCGGCTTCGTCCACGACAGCCAGCGCCGATGGCCTGGCCAGTTTTCTGCAAGACGCGCACTGGCTGCTCATCGTCGCCACCTTTTTCGTGTTGGGCCTGGGGCTGACCTTCACGCCCTGCGTGCTACCGATGGTGCCTATTTTATCGGGCATTATCGTGGGCCAGCGCGAACGTCCAACGACCCCGCGCGCCTTCGCGTTGTCGCTGGGGTATGTACTGGGCATGGCCAGCACCTATGCTGCGGCCGGTGTCGCGGTCGGTTATTTTGGCGCGCGCGCCAACATTCAAGCCTGGATGCAACAGCCCTGGGTGCTGGGTCTGTTCGGCCTGTTGTTTGTCGCCCTCGCGCTCGCCATGTTCGGTCTCTATGAACTGCAGCTGCCCGCGGCCATCCGAAATCGGCTCGATGCCCTGAGCCAGCGTCAAAAGGGTGGCCAAATGATGAGTGTGACCATTATGGGCGTTCTGTCAGCCCTGGTGGTGTCGCCTTGTGTGTCGGCGCCACTGGCCGGCGCGCTACTCTATATCTCCACCACCGGCGATGCCGTTCTGGGTGGTGGCGCGCTCTTCGCCCTGGCCATGGGAATGGGAGTGCCGCTGTTGATCATTGGCACCCTGGGCACCCGCATTCTGCCAAAGGCCGGTGCCTGGATGGAAAGGGTCAAGCAGGCGTTTGGCGTCATGCTGTTGGCGGTGGCGCTGTGGCTGGTGGAACGTGTACTGCCCACCGGATTGAGCCTTGCCCTGTGGGCGTTATTGCTGATCGGAGCGGGGCTGCATCTGGGCGCCTTGCGATTGCATGCCGAGGGCTGGGCACGTAGCCTTCAAGCGCTCGGAATCGTTGTTCTGCTTTGGGGGGTATTCGTACTCTGGGGTGCCGCACAGGGTGCAGGATCCTTACTGAAGCCGATTCCCGCAGTGGGTGTCGCTCAAGCGACCACTCCGGCGATGCAGTCCCCCTTTCAGCGCATTCGGAATGAAGCGGAACTTCAATCATTATTGGCCTCGGGGCAGCCTCTGATGTTGGATTTTTACGCAGATTGGTGTGTGAGTTGCATCGTCATGGAAAAAGAAATTTTTCAACAACCCGAGGTGCTCGCGCTGAAGGACCAGCTGCACTTCGTGCAGCTCGATATCACTAAATTCAATACCGAACATCAGGCGCTGTTGACTCGGCTACAACTCGTGGGGCCACCCGCGGTGCTGTTCTTCGATGCGGCGGGCCAGGAGTTGCGCGAAGCGCGAATTGTTGGCGAGGTCTCGCTCGATCAGTTCCTGCGCCAAATCGAGGAACGCGTGTTGCCCCCTTTATCCGCATATCACTAGAAAGGTTGACGGGTTTCAGTTTGTTCTGTTTAATTTTGATTCCTTTCAAGGGGAGTAGCTGACACAACGTTTTAGAGCGTTGTGTTTCGGTGCCGTCAATACGACAGGGGTGGGGGGGCAGCCATCAATGTTCGGTGCCGGAACTCGGGATGCATTTGTCACCCGGGCAGCAAGACTGGCGAGGATTCCATCTCATCTGTTACCTAAGCATTGCCGGTTTAGGTTGAGAGGTTCGCCATCATGGCCTCCATTGGTACCCCCTTATTGTGGACACTGTTTCTCGTGTTCGTCCTGATCGCGCTGGCGGTCGATTTTCTCGCTCTTCGTCGCCAAGGCTCCCATACCGTCACGATTCGTGAAGCCACCATCTGGTCGCTGATCTGGGTGGCGGTGTCCTTTCTATTTGTCGGTTGGCTGTGGTGGTATCTGGGAGGTACCGGTCCAGATCCTGCGGCGAAAGCGCTGGCGAACGACAAGGCCGTTGAGTTCATTACCGGCTATGTGGTCGAGAAGGCGCTGGCGGTCGACAATATCTTCGTTTTCCTGATGCTCTTTACCTATTTTGCGGTGCCGTCGGCGTTCCAGAAGCGGGTGTTGATGATCGGGATTCTCGGCGCTCTGGTCCTGCGCGCCATCATGATCTTAATCGGCGCCTGGTTGCTTGCCCAGTTCCACTGGATCATGTACTTGTTCGGTGCCTTCCTGGTGTTCACGGGGATCAAGATGTGGTGGGCTGCGGGTCAGGAGCCCGACCTTGAAAATAACCCGGCACTTCGCTGGATTGAGCGTCATCTGAAGCTCTCGCCCCACTACGACGGCGAAAAGTTTTTCACGGTGATCAATGGCGTCAAAATGGCGACCCCGCTGTTTGTGGTGATTTTGCTGATTGGCATCGTGGACGTGGTGTTTGCGGTGGACTCCATCCCCGCCATTTTTGCTATCACCCGAGACCCATTCATTGTGCTCACCTCCAACGTCTTTGCGATTTTGGGGCTGCGAGCCATGTATTTCCTGCTGGCGGGCATGCATGAGCGGTTTCATCTGTTGTCCTATGGACTCGCCATTATCCTGGGCTTTATCGGGATCAAGATGCTGTTGATTGATATTTACAAGATCCCGATTGTCTGGTCCTTGGGCTTCACGGTGAGCATGCTGGCAGCCACCATGCTGTTATCTCTGTGGATTCCGGCCAAGCCTGGCAAGACCGGAACGGCGTATCCTTTTCCGCCCAAGCGAGACGAGGGGGTTAAGGGAGACAGGTGAGGACTCTTGGAGGCCCTGTGTGAGGGCCTCCAAGGTGTCAGTGGTTACCACTGTAATGACGCACCCGTCTGGTACTCCGTCACCCGGGTTTCGAAGAAGTTCTTCTCTTTGCGCATGCTCGCCTGCTCGTCCAGCCAGGGCAGGGCATTGGTCGCACCTGGGAAGGGTTCGGCCACTTTGAGCTGCTTGGCGCGGCGGTTGGCGATAAAGCGGAACTGCTCGATGTGATCCTGGGCCGAATAGCCCAGAATGGGTTCCTTGAGCAGATACTGGGCGTAGCCTTCCTCAGCGGCTTCTGCCTCCTGCCACATTTGCGCCAGGGCTTTCGGATCCAGGGTGATGTTTTCTTCCTGCAGAATCTGGCGCACCACCCGAAGACCGAAGGCACAATGCATGACCTCGTCCCGCATGATGTATTGCAGCTGCTCGCCGGTACCTTTCATCAGGCCCCGCCGCTGTAAGGCGAAAATGGGGCTGAAACCGTTGTAGAACCAGCAGCCCTCAAACACCGCAGCAAAGAATACATAGGCCATCACAAACCGCTCCAAGTCGTCCCGGTTGCGTAGGTCGATGTCGGTGGTGAGGATGGAGTTCAGCCGCTCGTTGCCCATCTTGATCTTGCGATAGATGGCGGGCACCACCCGATAACGGTTGTAGATCTCGCTCTGGTCGAGGCCGATGGTCTCGATACAGTGCTGATAGGTCCAGGTATGCAGGGATTCCTCATAGACCTGCCGGGCCTGGTAGATCTGTAGTTCCGGCGCGCTCATCTTTTCCATCACCGCCAGGCCGATATTGCGCATGGCGAGAATATCGGAAGTGGTCAGGTAGGCCAGCACGTTCTCATACACATGGCGCTCTTCCAGGGTGAGCTTGTGGTGATAGTCGTGCACGTCCTGGGACATGTTGATGTCTAGGGGCGTCCAGTGGTTTTTGTTGGCGTTTAAAAAGAACTCCCAGGCCCAAGGGTACTTGAAGGGCGCCAGCTGGTTGATATCCGTCAGCCCGTTGATCACCCGTTTATCGTCCGGGTTGACCGGTTTCAGGGCCTCTTCGGGAATAGGCATTTCCGCTGAAGGATCGACTGGGGCGGGAGTCACCGGTGATTGCGCAGGCGTAGTAAGGAGCGGTGGAATGGCCACAGCCAAAGGGTCGTCCCAGTTGGCGAGTACAGATTGCAGTTGATTCATGGTCGTGGTCCTCATTGGCAGGCCTCACAATCAGGGTCGAGAATGGAACAGAACTTTTCCGTGGGCTCTTCGGTCGCATCCGCCATCGGTGTTGCCTCTGTAAGAGTGTTCACCGAGACTTTCTCGATCTGGGTGGCTCCCAAAGAGCGCAGGTAGTAGGTGGTTTTCAGGCCGCGGGTCCAAGCCAGCTTGTAGAGGTTGTCCAGTTTTTTGCCGGAGGGTTCCGCCATGTACAGGTTGAGGCTCTGGGCCTGGTCGATCCATTTTTGACGGCGGGATGCCGCTTCCACCAGCCAGCGGGGATCGATCTCGAAGGCTGTCTGGAACAGCTGCTTTACATCCTCAGGTACCCGGTCGATCTGTGCCACTGAGCCATCGAAGTACTTGAGGTCGTTGACCATCACTGCATCCCACAAACCGCGCTTTTTCAGCTCCCGGACCAGCCAGGGATTGACGACGGTGAACTCGCCGGACAGGTTGGATTTGACGAACAGGTTCTGATAGGTGGGCTCGATCGACTGGGAAACCCCGACGATATTGGAAATGGTTGCCGTGGGCGCGATGGCCATGACGTTGGAGTTACGCATGCCGTGCTCGCGGATCAGTTGGCGTACCGGTTCCCAGTCCAGTTGCGCTACCTTGTCCAGCACGCAGTAGCGGGAGCCGCGCTGTTCGGCCAGCAGCTCTAGGGAGTCGATGGGCAGAATGCCTTGATCCCACAAGGAGCCCTGGTAGGACGGATAGGCGCCGCGCTCCCGGGCCAGAAGCGCCGAAGCTTGCAGGGCATAGTAGCTGATCAGCTCCATGGACTGATCCGCAAAATGCACCGCCTCGACACTGGAATAGGGAAGGCCCAGGGCATAGAGAGCATCCTGGAAGCCCATGATGCCTAGGCCCACCGGCCGGTGCTTCAGATTGGCCTGTCGGGCCTGGGGCACCGCATAAAAGTTGATGTCGATGACGTTATCCAGCATCCGCACCGCGGTGGTGATGGTCCGCTGCAGGTGTTCCCGGTCCAGTTCGCCGTTACGGATATGGTTCACCAGATTGATGGACCCCAGGTTGCACACGGCGATCTCGTCGAGGCTGGTGTTCAACGTGATCTCGGTGCAGAGGTTGGAGGAGTGCACCACGCCCACGTGCTGTTGGGGGGAGCGGATATTGCAGGGATCCTTGAAGGTGATCCAGGGGTGTCCGGTCTCAAACAGCATGGACAGCATCTTGCGCCACAGAGCCTTGGCTTCCACCTTGCGAAACAGCTTTAGTTCGCCCCGCTCGGCCATGGCTTCGTAATGTTGGTAGCGCTCTTCAAAGGCGCGGCCGTAGAGGTCGTGCAGGTCTGGCACATCGTTGGGGGAGAACAGGGTCCAGTCCCCATCCTCAAATACCCGTTTCATGAACAAATCGGGAATCCAGTTGGCGGTGTTCATGTCATGGGTGCGGCGACGCTCATCGCCGGTGTTCTTGCGCAGTTCCAGGAATTCCTCGATATCCAGGTGCCAGCATTCCAGATAGGCACAGACCGCGCCTTTGCGCTTGCCACCCTGGTTCAC
>JAJUGC010000029.1 GCA_029268325.1 Gammaproteobacteria bacterium
GTAGAGGTGCTCACGGGAGAGGCCGTGGGTGCCCGGCGTCTGGATCGCCTGAAAGCCAGCCTGCACGCCGGTCTGGTCTGTGCCCTCGGTGGTGCTTTGCTGTTCTGCCTCCTGTTCTGGAGTGCCGGCCCTGCCATTATCCGGATGCTGACCGACCTGCCCCAAACCCGGGAGCTGGCCTTGGTCTACCTGCCTTGGCTGATTGCCATGCCCTTGCTGGCGGTGTGGAGCTATCTGTGGGATGGAGTCTTTATCGGGGCCACCCAGGTGCGGGCCATGCAGAACAGCATGCTGCTGGCGGCTGGCGTGTTCCTGTTGCTTTGGTGGGCCACCCGGCCCTTGGGCAACCATGGACTCTGGCTTTCCCTGTGCGTCTTCATGCTGATCAGAGGCCTCTCCTTGGGCTGGCTGGCCCTGCACAATACCCGTCAGCAACGCTGGTTCTAAAAACCGCAAAAGCCCGCATGGCGTAGCCGTTTATGAAAGCGCACACTTACATACCGGGCGCTTTTATTACGGAATCCTCATGTTGATTTTAGAATTGTCGACTACACTGAAAACGAGGAGAGAGAACTTCTTTTAGACCTCTTGCAGCCATCTATATAACGAGAACGACGATGAGACTCGAAGCAGTACACGAGATCATCAACCAGGCGAAAGCTGTCGAATTCAGGTCGCGCTATTTACAGCGGACACTCACGACCCAATCCTGGCAGCTGCCGGAACTGATCAGCGTTGATGCGGATCCGGCTGCGCCACAGTTGTTGAATTTCATAATCGACTATATCGAACTGGCACCGCAGACTTTGGCCTGCATTGCCAATTCCGCCAAACGCGTGGGACTGGATTACCTGTTCCAGCCCTTCCTGCAGACGGCCATGGACTACTTCATGCGTCCGGCCATTATCCTCAACTTCAATACGGGCCTGGACGGATTGATGATCCGGGCTTACCAATGCCACCGGCTCATCGAAGAGCTGTATGAGAATAATCGCAGCCTGCGCAACTCCAAGATCTGCGAACTGGAAAGCACCCAGGCCAACCTGCTGGTGCATCACCTGATCGGCGAGCCCTTTGCCAACGAGATCGACGAATCCGTGATCTACACCATGAGCAAGCTGGTGCGTATGCCGGAGTACTACAACCTGGATCTGGCCCACTACATCGAAAGCGCCTGGGGCCATGATTGGCAACAGCTGAGCCAGCGCTGGCAGCGCCTGCTGGCCAAACACCAGATTCACTTCAATCTGTATCTGCGGTTGGTCTAGAGATACCACGCGGCAGCCCAAAATGTGCCTGAATCCGGAGATTCTGTATGGCCCTGCACCTTTCGGGCGGACACGCAGGTCCGCCCCTACGCATGGTGCGGACGGTTTGGTCTATGGTGCACGGTGGCAACATTGTGTGTAGGGGCAGACCTATGTGTCTGCCCTTGCGAGGCCTGAACCCAAGACGGAGTTAGGCGGGTCGGCAAATGCCTGAACGGACACACCGTTTCGCAGTGATCAGGACGATTTCTTTTTCGGCGAGGGAAAGAAACGAATCGGCTGAACTTCAGGATCGGATTTACGCTCCTGGGTCACCCGGGTTTCCAGCTCCTTGACCCCTTCATCGACCACCATTTTTTCCTTGAAACCACAGCTCACACACTCCCGGAACTGCCCTTGTTCGTCCTGGAACATCACGATGCGATCCATCTCACCACAACGGGGACAAACCGCTCCCGCGATAAAACGACGCTTGATTTGCATGATTGAACCACCCAAGCCCGAGGCTTTCGTTAAATAACAAGTCACTCCAGGTGACAGATCGCTACGCCAGGGCTCAGGCCGCATCCAGCATGCCGGACTGCCGTAACAGGGCATCCACCCGCGGTTCACGGCCACGGAACTCCACAAACAGCGTCATGGGTTCCTCGGAGCCACCCCGCTCCAGCACGGTCTTACGGAAATCCTCACCGGCACGGGCACTGAATACACCTTCTTCCTCAAAGCGGGAGAAGGCATCTGCCGCCAGCACTTCCGCCCATTTGTAGCTGTAATAGCCGGCTGCATAACCACCCGCGAAAATATGGCTGAAACTATTCTGAAAGCGGTTAAAGGCCGGTGCCTGGATCACGGCGACCTTGCTGCGCACATCATCCAGCAGCGCCTGCACATCCATCGGCTGGCCGCTACGGTACTCCGCATGGAGGCGGAAGTCGAACAATGCAAACTCCAGCTGGCGCACCATCTGCATGCCCGCCTGGAAGTTCTTTGCCGCCAACAGCTTGTCGAGCATGGCCTGGGGCAGGGGCTCGCCAGTTTGATAGTGGCGTGAAATCAGGGCAATGGCCTCCGGCGCCCAGCACCAGTTCTCCATAAACTGGCTGGGCAGTTCCACCGCGTCCCAGGGCACACCGTTGATGCCCGATACCTGGCTGCAGTCCACCTTGGTCAGCATATGGTGCAGGCCATGGCCGAACTCATGGAACAGGGTGGTCACCTCGTCATGGGTCAGCAAGGCCGGCTGGTTGCCAATGGGCGGGTTAAAGTTACACACCAGATAGGCCACCGGCAGTTGCAGGCTGCCGTCGCTCAAGCGTCGGCGCACCCGGCAGTCGCCCATCCAGGCGCCGCCTTTCTTCTTCTCCCGGGCATAGAGGTCCGTATAGAAAGAGGCGACCTGCTCGCCGTTTTGGTACACCTCATAGTAGCGCACGTCCGGATGCCAGAGTTCGGCCCGGTCCGAGGCCCGGATCTGCACCCCGAACAGGCGCTCGGCCACCTGGAACATGCCGCTCACCACCTGATCCACCGGGAACCAGGGGCGCAACTCCTCCTGGGAGATGGCATAACGGTGTTCCCGCAGCTTTTCGCTGTAGTAACTGACGTCCCAGGACTGGAGGTCTTCCTGGCCAAACTGCTCCCGGGCAAACCGGGTCAGCTCCTCGAACTCCCGCCGTGCCACGGGCACGGATTTGGCGGCCAGTTCGTTGAGGAAATCCAACACCTCGTCCTGATCCTTGGCCATTTTGGTCACCAGGGAGTATTCGGCAAAGTTGGCAAAGCCCAGCAATTGCGCCAGCTCATGGCGCAGCTCCAGGATCTCGTCGATCAAGGCGCTGTTATCCAGCTCCGCACCGCCGGGACCTTCCGCGGAAGCGCGAGTGGTATAGGCCTGGTACATTTCCCGGCGCAGGTCTCGGTTATCGCAATAGGTCATCACCGCGTAATAGGACGGAAAATCCAGGGTCAACAGATAACCTTTCTGTCCCTTGCGCTCGGCTGCCTGGCGTGCCGCTGCCAGGGCACTGTCCGGCATGCCGGACAGCTCATTGGCGTCGATCACCAGCTTGCTCCAGGCATGGGTGGAATCCAGCACGTTCTCGGAGAACTTGCTGCTCAACTGGGACAGCCGTTGGGAAAGCTCTGCATAGCGGGCCTTCTTCTCCGCAGGTAGATCCACCCCTGCCAGGTGGAAATCCCGCAGGGTATTGTCGATCGACTTGCGCCGGGCCTGGTCGAGCTGATTGTATTCCTCACTGGCCGCGAGGCGCTTGAAGGCTTCGCACAACGCCACATTCTGGCCGATCTCGGTGCTGTACTCGGACAGCTTCGGCAGGCATTCGTTGTAGGCCTTGCGCAGCTCTTCGTTGTTCATCACGCTGTTGAGATGACTGACCGGCGACCAAGCCTTGCCGAGCCGGTCTTCCAGATCATCCATCTGCTGGGCAAGGGAGTCCCAACTGACCTGATCCTGCTTCACCAGTTCCGCAATCCGTGCTCGGTTTTCTGCCAGGATCTGGTCGATGGCGGGCACCACATGCTCGGGCTTGATGGAATGGAACGGGGGCAGGAGATCGTCTTGCAGTAGAGGATTCGTCATGGAACGCAGCCTTAAGGTTATACGGTTATTCCCTCAATATTGGGAATCAAAACCAGAAAAGCAAGCACCGCCTCAACGGCAAGCCCAAGTTGGATGTGCAACAGAGGTAGGCGCTATCCAAAGGCAAACCTGCCAAAGCCAAACTTGGTGGGCCCCGGCCCGATGCAGTATGCTCAAAGGCCCTGGAGGAGATCCCTGTGAATCTGAGAAGCTATCAAGGTATGGCGCCCAAGCTGGGGGCGCGGGTATTTGTCGACCCCACCGCTTTGGTGCTGGGCGATGTGGAGTTGGGCGACGATTGTTCCGTCTGGCCAATGGCGGTCATCCGGGCCGACATGCACCGTATCCGCATCGGTCAGCGGTGCAGCATTCAAGACGGCAGTGTGCTGCACATCACCCACGCCGGCCCCTATAATCCCGAGGGTTTTCCCCTGATCATGGGCGACGATGTCACCGTTGGTCATAAAGCGGTGCTGCACGGCTGCCAATTGCAGGACCGGATCCTGGTGGGCATGGGTGCGATCGTCATGGATGGCGTGGTGGTGGAATCCGAGGTGATTATCGCCGCCGGGGCTTTGGTGCCGCCCGGCAAACGCCTGGAGCGCGGCTATCTTTACGCGGGTTCACCGGCGCGCCAGGTACGTCCGTTAACGGACAAGGAACGCAGCTTCTTCACCTATACGGCGGCCAACTATGTAAAACTCAAGGATATTCACCGTCAGGAACTGTCCGAGCAAACCACTTCCGATCCCTGAACCGATTTCCGAGAAAGCCCTTAGCTGGCAGCTAGGTCAGCCAAGGGCGCTTCGCCTGATAGGTATTACTGCTCTTCAGACTTCTTCTCTTCCTTTTTCTGGGATTTCCACTCTTCCAGTTCGTTCTGGCTCAGTACGCCATCCTGATCCTGGTCGATTTCGGCAAAAGCATCCAGAATCTTCTGTTCCTGTTCCGCTTCACTCCGGCTGATGTTCTGGTCGCTGTCCTGGTCCAGCTGCTGGAATTTCTCCTGGGCACTTTGTCCATCATCCGCCGCAAATGCGGTACCTGCCGCCACCAACAAGGCGGCCATCAGCGTCTTTTTCAACATCATAACCACACTCCTTCGTTTCCTGACTGAAAGATACCAGCTCCCACACCAGCAGCATGGGCCTGGCCTGCACCTGAATCCCGACAAGAGGCTTTCAAGGCACAACGGAAACCAAACAGGGACTGTGCCAACCTTTCCCGCAGGCAGCACAGGCTTTGCAGCCGGTGGTACTTTCCAAGGGAAAGACTATGGAGCAGGGGACGGGGATGGTACTTGCTTACTCTATGAGATCCGCGGGGATTCAGGCGGGCTGGGAAGACAACAAAAGGCTCGGCAGACTTGTAGAAACTGCCGGTGACTTGCATATATTTCAAGTTAATGCCGAAGCCGTCTGCCTCTAGCGACAACAGACGGCTTTCTGCGGCTAACTCAACCGGAGCGGGCTGTCAGAGTTCGGACGACAGCTTGGCGCCCGCGTCCCGCATGAGCTGGACAAAGGCCGTCGACTGGGCATGCTGACTCACCCGGTCCAGGAAGGTATTGCCCTGCTGGTTGCGGGTATTGATATCGTAGCCCGCCTCTTTGTAGAAGCGCAGGAACCGTTCAAAGTGTTCCGGCAACATAGCTTCATAGGCTTTCAGCAAAATATGGTAATCCACTGGCGTGTCGTCGTAAGGACGCACATCCAGCCAGCTGCGAACGCGCTCGTCGCTCCATTCTTCATTCAAGGTCACGGGTTGCGTAGGTCCGGCCACTGTCGTGTTCTCCTGTGGATGTCAAAAAATATTATAACCGCTGACGCAACTGGGCCAACACCGGCGCCGTGTCGGGACGCAGGCCCCGCCATAGGAAAAAGGCTTCAGCCGCCTGCTCCACCAGCATGCCCAGGCCATCCATGACTTTCGCCGCACCCTGTTCCCGGGCCCAGCGGTTGAAAGGGGTTTCCTGATTGCCATACATCATGTCGTACACCTGGGTGTGGGGGCCGATCACAGAGGTGGGCAATGGCGGCAACTCACCAGCCAGGCTGGCCGAGGTGCCGTTGATGATCAGGTCATAGGGCCCGTCCAGATCCTCAAACCGGCTGGCCCGCAAGGGGCCCAGGTGCCCAAACAGCTCAACCAGCTGCTCGGCCTTGGCCAGGGTACGGTTGGCGACTGTCACCTCGGCGGGCTTGCGTTCCAGAAGGGGCTCCAAGATGCCACGTACCGCGCCACCGGCACCCACCACCAGAATCCGCTGCTCCCGCAGCATGCAGCCCTGATTACCAATCAGGTCCTGAACCAGGCCAATCCCATCGGTATTATCGCCCACCAGTTCGCCGTTCAGGGACCAGATGGTATTGACCGCTCCGGCCAGTTCTGCCCGCGGCTGCTTTCTGTCTACCAGCTGCCAGGCACGCTCCTTGAACGGCACGGTGATATTCAGGCCATTGCCGCCCTCTTGGAAGAAATGCCGCACTTCCGTCTCGAAGCCGTCCAGCGATGCCTCAATGGCGGTGTAACGCAGGTTTTCGCCAGTCTGGGCAGCAAAAAGCCCATGGATTCGGGGCGATTTGCTGTGGCCGATCGGGTTTCCCATCACTGCATAGACATCCATTACGTCATCCTCGCTCAAACAGGATCTGGCTCAAGCCAGTTGCGCGGCTTCAGGAAATAGCTTGTCAGCCGTTCCTCCGGCGTTCCGGGTTCGAAGCTGCGCCCATAGTCCCAACGCACCAACGGCGGCAGGGACATCAAGATCGACTCGGTACGACCACCGGATTGCAGGCCAAACAGCGTGCCCCGGTCAAACACGAGGTTAAACTCCACGTAGCGCCCACGCCGGTACAGCTGGAAGTCCCGTTCACGCTCGCCATAGGGCGTGTCTTTACGGCGCTGTACGATGGGCAGGTAAGCATCAAGATAACTGTCGCCCACCGCCTGCAGAAAACGGAAACAGGTGTCGAAGGGCCATTCGTTGAGATCGTCGAAGAACAGCCCACCCACTCCCCGCGCTTCCTGGCGGTGCTTAAGGTAGAAATACTCGTCACACCATGCCTTAAAGCGCGGATACACTTCTTCCCCAAAAGGGGCACAAGCCTGCTGGGCTACCTGGTGCCAATGGCGGCAGTCCTCTTCAAACCCATAATAAGGGGTCAGGTCATAGCCGCCCCCAAACCACCACACCGGTTCCTCACCGGGCTTTTCCGCCACAAAGAAACGTACGTTGGCATGGGAGGTGGGTACATAGGGGTTGCGGGGATGGATCACCAGCGAGACCCCCATCGCCTGCCAGCTCCGGCCCGCCAGCTCCGGCCGGACTGCGGAGGCAGACGGCGGCAACTGGTCGCCATAGACATGGGAAAAGTTCACCCCGGCCTTTTCGAAGACCGCACCTTCGGCCAACACCCGGGAGCGGCCGCCACCACCTTGGGCCCTGTCCCAGGCATCTTCCAGAAACCGGGCCTGACCGTCTTCCAGCTCCAACGCCTGGCAGATCCGATCCTGGAGGGCCAGCAGATACTGTTTGACCTGGGCAATATCGGGTTGTGTTGTCATATCGTTTTCCTCAAGCTCGCAAGATGGCACCTGTCAGGGCATCCCGGATCGGTGTAGGCTGCGCCAGTCCACCCAGTTCCCCGGACACAATGGCATCCAGGGCTTTCCCAAAATACCGGCGTACCTGGGCCTCAGTACGTGCCGGCGGCTGCGACGAGGGGTTGGCAGAAGTGGAAATTATCGGGCCGCCAAAAGCCTCGCAAAGGGCTCTGACCACAGGGTGGGCGCTACAACGCAAGGCGACCTGGTCATGCTCCCCTTTAACCCAACGGGGCACTCCGACCGGATCGGGCAGGAGCCAAGTATAGGGCCCCGGCCAGCTTGCCAGCACCCGTTCCCGGCTGTCTTGCGGCAAGGCATCCAGCCAAGGAGCAAAATGTTCCAGACTGCCGCTAACCAGGATCATGCCTTTAGCCACAGGCCGGGATTTCATGGCTAAAATCCTGTGCACGGCCTGCTCGTTACTCGGATCGCAGCCCAGTCCCCACACGGCCTCGGTAGGGTAGGCGATCACCTGCCCCTGTCGCAGGCGCGGTGCTATTTCAGCAAATAGCACCTCGGGCTCAGAGAGCTTCTCGGGAAGCTGCGCCATCTCGGAAAACAGGCCACTGTGCACGCCAGACATCTCGCTGCAAAAGGAAGCACGTTACCCCAGCACCCAACGGCAATCAAGGCTCTGCCCGCCACAAATTCAAGCTACCACCAGCCCACGGCTAACCGGAACTGCGCTGATAGCCTCCCGGGGTACGGATGACTTGTCCCGCCAGTTCCAATGCCATCAGCTCGGCACTGACGCAGTGGGCCGGCAGACCGGTACGGCTGACCAGCACATCGGCAGGCACCGGATCATAACCTAACGCCTCCAATAGGGCAGAGGCCGCCTCGGAGACGGTCACCGGTTCATATTCTGGAGTGCCCGGGACAACATCGCTAGGCGCCTGGATAGACCTGAACAGGTCATCGGTGGAGGGCTTGGCGGCAGGCTTTGGCAGGGCCTGGTAGTGGGCCAGCAAAGCCGGAAGTTCCTCCAGGATATCCTCGACGGTTTCCACCAGTTTCGCTCCCTGCTTAATCAGCTGATGGCACCCCCGGGCCTGGGGGTTATGGATCGAGCCGGGAATGGCATAGACCTCCCGCCCCTGCTCCAGGGCCAGGCGGGCCGTGATCAGAGAGCCGCTGCGAATACTGGCCTCGACGACCAGAACTCCCACGGACAAGCCACTGATGATCCGGTTGCGACGGGGAAAATTACCAGCACGGGGTGCTGTTCCCAGGGGAAACTCGGAAATCAGCGCCCCCTGTTCTGCGATCTCTGCCGCCAACGGGGCATGACTGGCCGGGTAAATGGTATCCACCCCGGTTCCCAGCACGGCAACCGTACCGGCTGCGGACTGGAGCGCCGCGCTATGGGCACAGGCATCAATTCCCAAGGCCAGGCCGCTGGTGATGGTCAGTCCCGCCTGGCCCAGATTGGCGGCAAAGGCCCGGGCGTTGTCCCGCCCGCCCGGTGTGGGATGGCGCGTTCCCACCAGCCCGATCTGGGGGCTGGCCAGCAACTCCACCCGTCCGCGTACATAGAGCACAGGTGGGGGATCCGGCAACCAGCGTAACAGGGCCGGATAGCAGTCATCTTCGATACAGACCAAATGGTGGCCACGAGCCTCGGCCCACTCCAAATCCTGACTGACTCGCTCCCGCCACGGATGGGCGGCATCTGTGGCCACACAGGCTTCGAGCTGACGCAGGATGGGCATCGGCACGTTAAAGGTGTTCAACAGGTGAGGAGAGGCCTGGAGAATCGCCTGGGCAGAACCCAGTTCCTGGTAGAGGCGTTGCAGCCGAAGGGGACCCAATCCGGGAACATGATGAAGTAGCAGCCAAGCGGCCAGGGGAGAATCAAACATTGTTTTCTTCCTTGAATGAAAACCGGAGCATCCTGCTCCGGTCGTTTCACGATTTGCCTGCTTTCCCTAACTGGGCAGGGCAGCAGGTATGGTCTGAGGTACAACCTAGGGGTTGCGAACCTCATCCAGCAGCGCCAGCGGACGCTCGGCACGCAGGATCAGACCATAGCTGAGTTTTTCATAGGTGCGGAAGACCATCAGCAGGCCGGCCCGCTCGGAAGGCAGCTGAACCATCTCGTTCTTGATCGGGTCCTTCACCACGCCGCCTTTTTTGTAGACCGCCAGTACGTTGCCGGGCTTCAGACCTTCACGCTCACCACGGTTAATCACCACCACCGCATATTGGCCGATCTGGCTGACACCGTCCTGGACCGAAATCATCTGTCCACGAATTTCCTGCTCCGGGGCGCTGGGGTGGAAGATGGAGCTCAGGGCTCGATCCTCGTCTTCCAGCAGGCGGTCGCCTTGACTGACATTGGTACGGGAGCGTTGCAGCAGCACCGTGAGGATATCGCCACTTTTAGAGGTGACCTTGCCCTGACCGATGGAGCGGGCTTCCAACCCCAAAAACTCTTTGGTCTCCGGGTCTACATAGCGCTCGGAGGCACGGTAGACGCCAAAGACATCCTGGTCACCCACCTCGCCACGGGCATAGACCACGTCGCCGGCACCGGTAACCAGGCGGCCGTCACGGCCTTCCAGCACATAAGGTGCGGCCTCCAGCTCCTCGGGCTTCACGATGCGGTTATTGCTCAGGAAGCTATTGATGGCATCCAGGGGAATGGCTGGAATGGCGCTATCCATGGGCGTACTGCGAACCTGGGGTGACAGCTTCACCGTCCGCTCCAAAGTGGTCAGCCGGGGCTTGCCATCAATGTAAACCAGACCGATCACATCCCCCGGGAAAATCAGGTGGGGGTTTTCGATCTGCGGGTTGACGTGCCAGATTTCAGGCCACATCCAAGGACTATTCAAAAAGCGGGAAGAAATATCCCACAGCGTGTCCCCCTTAACCACGGTGTAGCGTTCCGGTCGATCAGGTCGAAACTCTACCTGAGCGAACACCACCTGGAAGCTGAAGAGGAAAAATAGAGAAACAACTGACAGCAGTTTCCTCATGGTTAGGTTCCCTTACTCTCTTGGGCGCATGGGCATGGCCAATTAAGGCACCCGCCCGGAAAATGAATGTTTTTGCGTTATGGCGATGCTGCATTCCGGTTGAGTCGCAAAATCCACGCGTACGAGAACTTTACCGACATAAAGGAGTCTCAGACATCAGCAGTGCGAGGCTTCGACTGTTCCCCACACCCAATAACTATTAGAATAATAGACGCTGTGGCGAATATTAGTAGCCGGCAACTTGAACTAGATAGCAAATTTTCATTAAACGGTCCCTATGAGCAAGCTGCAGATTCTAGAGTTTCCCGATCCCCGGCTGCGGACAATCGCCGAGCCGGTCAAAGTCGTGGACGATTCAATACGTCAACTGGTCGACGATATGTTCGAAACCATGTACGACGCCCGAGGGATCGGTTTGGCGGCCACCCAGGTTAATGTCCACAAACGTGTGGTCGTCATTGACCTGTCAGAAGACAAGAGTGGACAACTGGTACTGATCAACCCTGAGGTGACTGTACTGGAAGGCGAGCCCCTGGCCATGCAGGAAGGCTGCCTGTCCGTGCCGGGCTTTTATGAAGATGTTACGCGGATTGAGCACGTCCTGCTCAAGGCGCTGGATCGGGAAGGCAAGCCCTACGAGCTGGAAGCAACCGGGTTGCTGGCCGTGTGCATCCAGCACGAACTGGATCACCTCAACGGCAAGCTCTTTGTCGACTATCTGAGCAATATCAAACGCACCCGCATCCGCCAGAAACTGGAAAAACAGCAACGAATGCGCGCCTGACGCCAACGCCTCCTCTTAAGTGGATTTGCCGCCTCTGTGGGGCAAATCCATTGATCGTTTCCAAAGACTCCGCACCAGGCTGCCTCCCGCTCCAGGAGAAGGCATAATAGGAACCTCTCGCCCCACTGGTATGGAAGAGTCCATGTCCGAATCATTAAAAATCATTTTTGCCGGCAC
>JAJUGC010000030.1 GCA_029268325.1 Gammaproteobacteria bacterium
AGCTCGGGCTGACTGGCACCAAGTTTGGCTGTGGCATGGCGCTTTGTGGCGCTTGCACAGTGCATGTCAATGGCAACCCCATTCGCTCCTGCAGTACTCCCATCAGTGCCGTGGAAGGCCAGTCCGTGACAACAATTGAGGGCCTTGGCACCCCGGAGCAACCCCATCCCCTCCAAGCAGCCTGGCAAGAACTGAACGTGCCCCAGTGCGGCTACTGCCAGTCTGGCCAGATCATGTCGGCCAGTGCCTTGCTGGCGCAGAATCCCAATCCCTCCGATGAGGAGATCGATGCAGCCATGTCCGGCAACCTGTGCCGGTGCGGAACCTATTCCCGTATCAAAGCTGCGATTCACCTTGCTGCCGATGCCATGGCGAAGAAAGCCTGACCTTAAGGCTGCTACTTTCAAAGAGGGAGAAAGGACATGAACAAGATGCAAATGACTCGCCGGCAACTGCTCAAGACGACGGGCCTGGCGGGCGGTAGCCTGATTGTGGGCTTTAGTCTGCCGGGATGCGCCAGCCGGTTTCCGAAAGGTGTTGCAGAGGACTCGCTACGCCCCAATGCCTGGGTGGAGGTCACTGCCGATAATCGGGTATTTCTGACCCTGGACCGGGTAGAAATGGGGCAGGGCACTTATACCGGCATGGCGACACTGGTCGCTGAGGAGCTGGATGTTCCACCCCAGAAGATTGAAGTGGTTTTCGCCCCCGTGGCGGATCATTACAAACAGCCTGATTTCGGAATGCAGATTACCGGCGGCAGTACCAGCATCAGCAGCAATTGGGAGCGGGTGAGAACCGCTTCTGCCTCTGTGAGGGAAATGCTGGAGTCAGCCGCAGCCCAAGGCTGGCAGATTCCTATCACTGAGGTGACTACGGAAGACGGCTACTGTATCAACCGCCAAACCGGTGCCCGACTGAGTTACGGGGAGTTGGTGGGCGTGGCCGCAACCTTGAAAGTGCCGGCAAAGCCCAAGCTGAAGCCCGCGTCTGAGTTTAAATATATCGGCAAGCACAATCAGCGGCTGGATGCTTCTCCCAAGGTCTTCGGCACGGCAACCTATGGCATCGATGTGGAGCTGCCGGGGATGCTCTATGCGGTGCTCAGCCGCCCGCCCATGCCGGGCGGGAGGGTGAAGAATTTTGATGCCTCTGCGGCCCAGGCCATGCCGGGTGTGAAGGCGGTGATCCAGACTGACCATGGCATTGCCGTGGTGGCGGATCGTTACTGGCGGGCCCGCAAGGCCCAGGGTGCGCTCAAGGTTGAGTGGGAGCCCGGAAAGATCGGTACCCCTTCTACTGAAGATGTGTTTAACCTCTATCGCCGTGCTGCTGACCAGGAAAGCGGCAGCTCCGTACGGTCAGAGGGCAGCTTCACCAAGGCCCGCTCGGCTGCAGTGAAGTTGGTGGAGGCGGAATATCAGGCGCCTTTCCTGGCCCATGCCACCATGGAACCCCAGAACTGTACCGCCCATGTGACGGACGACTTCTGCGAGGTCTGGGCGCCGACCCAAGGGCCGGATATTGCCCGCTATGTGGCGTCACGGGAGTCGGGGCTGTCGGTTGACCGTATCAAGATCAACACCACGTTCATTGGTGGCGGCTTCGGGCGTCGGCTGAATCAGGACTATGTGGCGGAGGCGGTGGCGATCTCGCGCCAGGTCAAGGCTCCGGTCAAAGTCATCTGGTCGCGGGAAGAAGATATCCGGCACGATATCTTTCGGCCAGCCAGCTACCATCGCCTGGCCGCCGCCTTTGATGAGAATGGCAAGGTCACCGGCTGGAAGCACCAGATTGTTTGTCCCCGGATTCTGGACCACTTCGCCCGGGATGCGGCCGGCGTGATTGCACCCAGTTGGACACCCCATTTCATGGTGAAGGCTGCAGCCTCCATGGCGCCTTTGATCAACCCCGATCCATCGCCGTACGAGGGCGCCGCGGAGGTTCCTTATGCCATCCCCAATATCGACGTGCGCCATGTGCAGGCCGACAGCGGCATTCCGGTCGCGTACTGGCGGGCTGTTGGTCACTCCTTCAATGGCTTTGTAGTGGAGAGCTTTATCGATGAGCTGGCCCATCAAGCCGGTAAGGATCCCTTTGAGTTTCGGGATGAGCTTCTGGCGAATGATCCCCGCCAACGTAATGTGTTGCGTACAGCCGCCTTGAAGGCGGGCTGGGGTAAGCCCAAGGAGCCCGGAGTGGTACAGGGCATTGCCTGCCACAAGAGTTTCAACAGTTATGTGGCACAGGTGGTGGATCTGGTGGTGGAAAACAACCAGATCAAGGTCAAGCGGGTGGTTTGTGCGGTGGACTGCGGTACCGTGGTGAACCCGGATATGGTGGTGGCGCAGATGGAAGGCGGCATCCTGTTCGGCCTAAGTGCGGCCCTGTATGGGGAAATTACCTTCAAGGATGGGCAGGTCCAGCAAAGCAACTATCACGACTATCAGGTGGTGCGTATGAATGAAACCCCTGAAATTGAAGTGGTGATTGTCGACAGCAACGTCTCTCCCACGGGGGTGGGGGAGCCGGGCTTGCCGCCCCTGGCCCCGGCCTTGGCCAATGCGGTATTTGCCGCCACCGGCAAGCGCCTGCGCCAGTTGCCTTTGCGGCTAGCCTGAGATAGCCGTTGGTAAAGATACAGGAAGCCGGGAAGTTAGATGCAGGGGGCCGATCAAGTGCAGGTGTCGGGTGTGGAAGCTCTGAACGAGCGGGTGTTACGGGGTGTGCTCGGCTGGCTGCAAGCAGGCGAGCGGTGCTGGCTGGCTACGGTGGTGAGTACCTATGGATCATCTCCCCGGCCAATAGGCTCGCTATTTGCTTTCAACCCTTTGCAGGGCACCTTGGGTTCCCTGTCCGGCGGCTGTATTGAGGAAGACCTGCAAGTCAGGCTCGCCTCAAAAGCCGACGGGCCGGCCGAGCTTCCCATCTTGTTGCGCTATGGTGTCACCCAAGAAGAGCAGATCCGTTATGCCCTCCCTTGTGGTGGCGAGCTTCAGGTGCTGCTGGAAGATTTGCGCCCCGAGCTAGGCCTGGTGGCGCATTTTGAGGAGTTGCTGGGGGCCTTGCTCCGGCGTCAACCGGTGGTGCGTCTGGTCAGTTTGGTCAATGGAGCCCGCTCTCTGAAAGTGGACCCTAGGGCAACCTTTTCTTGTGACGCAGAGCTATTGTGTCACCCATTGTCTCCCGCCCATCGCTTGCTGCTGGTGGGGGCCGGGGAGGTTGCGTTTTATGTGGCACAGTTTGCCCTGGCACTGGATTTTGAAGTCACCCTTTGTGATCCGCGAGAGTCTTTTTTCAAAAACTGGACCCTGCCCGGTGTGGAAGCGTTCCAGTGCTTGCCGGATGATTTGATCCGGGAGCGTTTCCATGATGCCCAGTGTGCGATTCTGGCCCTGGCCCATGACCCCCGCATTGATGACATGGCCCTGTTGGAAGCCTTAGGGAATACAGAGGCTTTCTACATCGGAGCCATGGGCTCGAAAACCACTTCTTTGGCACGTCGGGAGCGCTTGGCGGAACTGGGGCTGGATGAAGCCCAGTTGGCCCGACTACATGCTCCGATTGGTCTTCCCATTGGCAGTAAAACCCCGGCAGAGATTGCCATTTCTGTATTGGCCCACGTCATTGCCGAACGCAGCCGGCAACGCAAGCATGCTGCGGCTGAAATGGCGGAATCCAACGCTGGCGAGATCCGTTCAGGCTGCCAGGTTATACCATCATCCTCAAAACGTAAGGCCAATGGCTAACGGCGGGGCTGCCCATCCTCAGTCCGCAGGAGTGTTGGTACTGGCTGCGGGCCAAAGTCGCCGCTTTGGCAGGCAAAAGCTCTTGCAGCCTTTGGATGACGGTCGGCCGATGCTGTTGCATACGCTGAGCCTGGCGGAAAGTCTGGGGTTGCCGGTGACACTGGTGACGGATGCTGGTCAGCCAGAGTTGCAGGATCTGGCGCAGGGATCGGCTGCGAATGTACTGCCTGTGGAGCAGGCGGACCTGGGGTTGGGTTCCAACTTGGCACGAAGCGTGGCTGCCTGCAGTCACTGGTCCGGATGGCTGGTGATGTTAGGGGATATGCCCTTCATTAACAGGGCGACTCTAAGGGCCGTGATGGCACAGGCATCGGTTGAAAATATTGTGGTTCCTGTATGTCGTGGCCAACGGGGGCATCCGGTCTGGTTCGGACGGTCTTTCCGGGAGCGGCTGATCCAGCTTTCCGGAGATCAGGGCGGACGAGGTATCTTGCAATCCTGTCGGGATCGGGTCATGGAACTGGTGGTGGACGATCCTGCCATCCACTGGGACGTGGATACCCCTGCAGAGCTACAGCAGTTATTGGCGATTCGTTCGACCCGTTAGCAACGGGCTCATATTATTCCCTCTCCCCTTTGTGGGAGAGGGCCAGGGAGAGGGGGGCGGCGCAGCTGCTTAAACACTGAATCAGCCTACTTGCACTCTTTCCCAGTCGCTCTAATCAAGGCAAATAAAGAATTTGAACATCTCCAACCCGCTCACTACGGAACCCGCCTGGCTCACCATCGACGTGCAGGCCCAGACGCCTCTATAATGAGGCCCATTTTAAAAGGGGAGAGGCCCGTGTTCGATCAAGTCATCTTTGCTGCCCGCGCCCAGCAAATTATTGAGGCCGGGCGTTTTCTCTATGGCCAGGGCTGGTCGCCGGCCACTAGCAGTAACTATTCCGCCCGGATTGACCAGGAACACCTGGCGATCACGGTATCCGGCCGCCATAAAGGGCAGCTGACGCCGGCCGATGTGATGGTGGTGGATCTTTCCGGTAAGGCGGTGGGTAGTGACAAGAAGTCCTCCGCTGAAACACTGCTGCACACTGTGGTGTATGAGTTATTTGAACAGGTCGGCGCGGTGCTGCATACCCATTCCGTGAATGCGACGGTGTTCAGTCGTTTGATGGCAGATACCAATCTGGTGCGCTTTCAGGACTACGAGTTGCAGAAGGCCTTTCCGGGCGTACATACCCATGAAGGCGAGCTGCTGATCCCCGTGTTTGAAAATACCCAGGACATTCCCGCCCTGGCCCGTGAAACCCAGGAGTATCTGCGGGCGCACCCGAATACGCCGGGTTACCTGATTCGAGGGCATGGTCTTTATACCTGGGGAGAGACCATGGCAGACTGTTTGCGGCATGTGGAAGCCATGGAGTTTTTGATTACCTGTGAACTAGAAATGATGAGGCTGAGTCGATGAGCACGCTGACCGTTTTTCATGAAAATGAGCCTGGTGTGGTCCTGTCTGAAACCCGGGATGGTGATGAGATCGCGCGGGTGTTGAATTCCGTGGGCGTGCGCTTTGAGCGTTGGCCGACCCGTGAACTGCCTGCCGATGCCAGCGCCGAGCAGATTCTGGAAACCTATGCCGAGGAAGTGGAACGCCTGAAGGCGGAAAACGGCTTTCAGACGGCGGATGTCATCAGCCTGAATCCGCAGCATCCCCAGAAAGACGAACTGCGTAAGAAGTTTCTGGATGAGCACCGTCACAGTGAAGACGAAGTCCGCTTCTTTGTGCGCGGTCAGGGGCTGTTCTACCTGCATATCGAAGACAAGATCTATGCAGTGCTGTGCCAGAAGCACGACCTGATCAGTGTGCCCCATGGTACCAAGCATTGGTTTGATATGGGGCCAGAGCCGGATTTCACCTGCATCCGCCTGTTTACCAACCCGGAAGGCTGGGTGGCGAACTTTACCGGTGACGCAATCGCAGCTCAAACACCCCGTTACGAGACCCTGGTAGAGGCGGTGGCATGATCCGGGCGATTGTGACCGATATCGAGGGCACAACCAGCAGCATCTCTTTTGTTCATGAGGTTTTGTTCCCCTATGCGGCCCAGCACATGGGGGATTTTGTCCGGAACCAGCGCCATCAGCCGGAAGTGGCAGCCCAGCTTGCCGAGGTGGCACGTCTGGGCGAGCTGGATGCCGAGGATGTGGAAGCGCAGATCGCCCTGTTGTCCCAATGGATGGCGGAGGATCGCAAGATCACCCCGCTGAAGGCGCTGCAGGGCATGATCTGGAAGTACGGCTATGAGCAGGGGCATTTCAAGGGGCACGTCTACCCGGATGCGGTGGATCGTCTGCGGCAATGGCATGCGGAGGGTTTACGCCTGTACGTGTACTCCTCCGGGTCAGTGCAGGCCCAAAAGCTGATCTTCGGCTACACCGAGTTCGGTGACTTGACTCCTTTGTTCAGTGGATATTTCGACACTAACATTGGTGGCAAGAGGGAAGTTGAATCCTATCGGAATATCCTGGCCGAGTTGGGGCTCGCCGGTAACGAAGTGTTGTTTCTATCCGATATTCAGGAAGAGCTGAAGGCTGCCCAGGAGGCTGGGCTGCAGGTCTGCTGGCTGGTACGGGACGGCACGATCCCAGCGGATGCGCCCTATCCGGCGGTAGCCGACTTCACCTCGATCCAACTAAGCTGATACTGCATCGGCCGGGTTGACCGGAGCTTTTGAAACCTGTTTCCTGTCCTGCAGGGACCAAGCCTGTGTAGGGGCAGAAACAGGTTCTCTATCGGAGTGCGGGTGAGGGATGGGATCTAAATTTGAAGATCGTGCCTTTCTCGCCTTTCTTATTGCTGTCACCATCCTCTTTTTCCTGGTTTTAAGGCCGTTTTTCGGCGCTATTTTCTGGGCCGCCCTGCTGGCCTTGCTGTTTTTTCCCATGCAGCGACGCCTGTTGAGGCGGTTCCCCAAAAGGGTCAACCTGGTTTCCCTGATCACCATGATCCTGGTTCTGTTGATCGTGGTCATTCCTTTGCTGCTACTTGTGGCCGCGCTCGCCCAGGAGGGAGCCAAGCTGTATCAGAAACTGCAGAGCGGCGAGATCCAACTGCAAGGTTTCTTTGATCGCTTTTGGACTTCAATGCCGGCCCTGGAGCGGCTCTTGGCGCGCCTGGGGTTGGATTGGGCCCAGGTGCGGGACCAGCTGTCCCAGGGGGCGATGGCCGCCAGCCAGTATCTGGCTACACAGGCGTTCAATATCGGCCAGGGCACGATCCGCTTCAGCCTGAGTCTCGTGCTGATGATCTATCTGCTGTTCTTTTTTCTGCGTGATGGCGAACGGCTGGTGGAGTGGGTCATCCGGGCCATACCCCTGGGGGATCGCCGGGAGCGGTTACTGTTTGCCCGGTTCGCCGACATGGCCCATGCCACCATCAAGGGCAACCTGATCGTGGCCATCGTCCAGGGCAGTTTGGGAGGTCTGCTCTTCTGGGCACTGGGCCTGGAAGGCGCGCTGCTTTGGGGTGTGGTGATGACGGTGCTTTCCCTGTTGCCGGTGGTGGGGTCATTCATGGTGTGGGGGCCGGTCGGGGGCTATTTTCTGTTGACCGGGGATATTGTAAGGGGAGTGATTATGTTGGCCTTTGGGGCCTTGGTGATCAGTGTGGTCGACAACATTTTGCGTCCCATTCTGGTGGCCCGGGACACCCAGATGCCTGACTATCTGGTATTGCTTTCCACCCTGGGAGGGATCGCCCTGTACGGCGTGAACGGCTTTGTCATTGGTCCGGCTGTGGCCACCCTCTTTCTCGCCTTTTGGCAGATCTTTATGCGGGAATTCAATCACGGCGTGCCGCCCGGGACATCTTTGTAAGAGGCGATTCAGGGCGGGGAGCTGGCCTCTGATGCACTCTCGTCACCTTCTTGTTTGAAGGAAGTTCTAAATCCCTTTGTTGGGCTAGCCAATTCCATTTGGTTTTGGTAGTCTTTGCCCGCGAATTAAAGGGGACAGGATCGCCCCGATCGTGATACGCCGCTGGTATCCCGATTCCAACAGGATGTTAGATCATGGAACTGATTCTGGAAGTCATCAACCCGCACAGTGCGGATCAGTCATTTAAATCCTCCCATCGCTTTCGCGAGGCCGGAGGGCTAATCGGTCGCGGTGATCAATGCGTCTGGCGCTTACCAGACCCCTCCCGACATCTCTCCAGCCAACATGCGCTGATTGTTGTCGAAGACGAAACCTTTTACCTTGAAGATTGCAGCACCAACGGCGTGTTCGTGAATGGCGCTGATCAGCCGCTTGGTAAGGGGCAGCGTCATCCTATCGCCGATGGCGATGAGTATCAGATGGGGCCCTTTCGAATTCTCGCCCGACTCTGGAGCGAGCAGGCGCCTGCCATGGAGCTGCCGGAATCCATCGCCCAGTTTTTTGATGAGCTGGAAACCAGTATGCCGGCCTATGGCCACGATGAACTGGCAGAACAGTTGTCGACCCGCTCGGGCGAGGCAGAGGAGGTTCCTTACCTGCCTGAGCTGCCCGAGGAGGAAGACCTGTCCTGGGCTCAGGATTCGGTGGAAGTTCCCAATCTCTTGCCCCTGTCATCCATTGATGAGCCTGCGGTGGAACAGGATCCAGATCCGGCGTTGTCGGCCACGGTGGACCAATCGCCACTGGGGCAGCCGGTGTACTCTAGCCCCGACGCCCTTTCCTTAAACAGCCAACAACCGGCGTTGAACGGAAGCGGACAGCACCAGGCTTTAAATGGGCAACAGCCCGTGTCCAATGGACTGCAGGCAGCGCCCACGGAGGCGGCTGTGGCTAATAACGCAAACAGCCTGTCGGCCTCTGGGGCCAATGGCCGTGAGGCAGAAGCCTTGGCGGCCTTTGCGGCCAGCTCCGGGCTGGATTTCAGCAAGCTCTCCCAGGATGAGCTGGTTGCCGTTATGGAAGGGTGCGGTGCCTTGCTGCGTGATAGCGTCAAGGGCCTGATGGATCTGCTGGCCCGTCGTAGCGAGCAGAAAAGCCGCTTTCGCCTGGGGTTAACACTGATCCAACGTCGTGAAAACAACCCGCTGAAATACAGCGTGAATGAAGTCCAGGCAATCAAGCAACTGGTGATGGATCCCCAGCCGGAGTGCCTCCCGGCACCGCAGGCTGTAAAGCATGCCGTTGCCGATCTTAGCCAGCATTTCCACGCGCTGGAATCCTCCTATCAGGAACTGATTCGGGAGATTGTACGTTTTGCGGTGGGCGATGAGCTGACTGAGGACTCTGCTGCCCGTCGGAGTTGGGTGGATCGTCGTGCTCAAAAGCGCTCGCTTCAGAAAAGACTGGCGACTTTGCAGGATGACGAGGTGCTGCAGCGGGAATTCCTGGAGCACCGGTTTGCCAAGTTGTATCAGTATGCAGTAGCGGATCGATCAAAAGACCGAGCAAAAGCAGTTGAGGAGAAGGCATGAAGAGGATAAAGGCAGGCTGGGTGGTCATTTGTATGCTGGCCCTGTCCGGTTGCGCCAGCTGGTTCCAGTCGGATATCACCAAGCTAGATTTGCGACTGACGGCGGCGGCCGACCTGAATCCTGACCTTTCGGGGCGTCCCTCGCCTCTGGTGGTGCGGCTGTATGAGCTGAAAAGCCCGGCCATTTTCCAGAACATGGATTTTTTCAGTCTCTATGAATACGACCGCGAATCCTTGGGGATGGATCTGGTCAAGACCGAGGAGATCCTGATGACTCCGGGCCAGCACACAGAGGTGCGCGCAGCCTTGTCAGACCAGACCAATTATGTGGCGGTCATGGCAGCCTACCGGGATATTGAACGCAGTAACTGGCGTTATGTGATGCCGGTTTCGGTTCGGGAGAAGAACGCCAAGACCCTGATTTTCCAAGCCCAGGGAATTGTAGAAAAAGACTAGGGGCGTAGGCTGGTAGAGCCTGTCGCCAGAGAGAAACGGACGTCTCTTCACTTGTAGTTGGTAAAAGCCATGGAAAAGGTCATTTGGAGCGAAGGGCTGTTTCTTCGCCCTCAGCACTTACAGCAGCAGGATCGTTACTTCGATTACCAGATCCGCCGGCGTGTTCAGTTGCTGGAACCCTATTGTTGGGGATTTCAGACCCTGGAACTGGATGAAAACCTGTTGCAGCTGGGAAAGGTCGCTCTAACCCGGGCCGAAGGCATCCTGCCGGATGGTACCCTGTTTCGTCTGCCGGCCGATGCATCAAAGCCTCTGATCTTTTCCCAAGAGGTGGAAGAGGACTCAACCCTGTGCCTGGTCGTGCCGGCAGTCATCCAGGGGAGCATTGAAAGCCATGAAGACAGCGACGAGCAGCATAGTGCCCGCTATGGAACCGCAATCCGGGAAGTGATCGATAGCCATGGGCTGCGGGGCCAGCCGGTGGCCGTGACGACAGCCGTGCTCAGGGCGCGCTTGGCGGTCATGGACAGCCTGACGGAAAAGGATGTTTCGCTTCCCCTGTGCAGGATTCGTGAACGCAAGCCGGACGGCAGTCTGGTGCTGGACCGGGACTTTTGCCCGCCTCGGCTCTCTTTGGAGGGCGACAGCCGCTTGCAGGCCCTGGGGCGGGAGGTGCTCAGCCTGATCCAGGTGCGGGCCCGGGGATTGGCGGAGCGTTTAACCGGCGGGGCAGGGAATATTTCCAGTGTGGCAGACCTTTTGTTGCTGCAGGCACTCAATCGCTATGTCGCAACGCTGGATTTGCAGTTGGGGCAGCCTCAACTACATCCCTATAGCCTGTATCGCACCTTCACCGAACTGACGGGCGAGCTGGCGGCTTTGTGCCGTGACACACGCCTGGCAGAAAAGGCTATTCCTTACGATCACTCCAACCCCGCCACTAGTTTCCTGGCCTTGTATGCTGATCTGAGAAACATGCTGACCCGGGTGTTCGAGCAGCCCGCGACCCGCTTGCCGGTCCATCCCCGCAAGTTCGGTTTGACGGTGATTCCGCTGCCGGATATGAACGACCTGCGCACTAACGACCTGATCCTGGCCTTGAAGGCAGACGTGCACGTGGAACAGCTGGTGCGCCTGGTGCCCACCCGGATCAAGGTCGGCAGTATCGGCAAGATCCGCGATATCGTGAACCTGCAGCTGCCGGGGTGCAAACTCTCCCATCTCCCGACGGCTCCCCGCCAGTTGCCCTACCATGCGGGCTATTGCTACTTCCGACTGGAGCCCCAGCGGGAAATCTGGAACGACGTGGAGCAATCCGGAGGCTTTGCAGTGCATGTTTCCGGCGAAGTGGCGGGACTGGCCATCGAGGCCTGGTCCCTGAAGCGCTAGGCGAGGATATGGTGGAACCTAACGAGACAGGCAGGGAGGCAGTATGCAGGGTATAGCGCCCGTCTATGGGCGGGATGATGAAACCGTTCTGTTGATCGACTCGGAACAGACACTGCTGGATTCCGGTACCAATGAGGATGCCACCGTACTGCTGCCGGCCCATCGCTCGTCCGCAGCGCTGAGTGACTCGCCAGCCAATGACAGCACGGTACTGCAACAGGGCTTGCCTCCTTTCGAGGCGATTCGGACAGGGAATAATCCGCTGATGACCGCCGCCCAGGATGTATTGGCCTTTG
>JAJUGC010000031.1 GCA_029268325.1 Gammaproteobacteria bacterium
ACCAGCGTATCTTCAAGCCAGGTGACGACAAGTTGTTCCAGCGCCTCGAAGTGCTGGGGGAAACCGCAATCCGCATGCATGACCAGCCCGATGCGGGGCTTTGGGAGCTGCGGGGCAGTAGCCACGTGCATACCTTTTCGTCGGTCATGTGCTGGGCCGGCTGTGCAAGGCTGGCCAAAATTGCCCGGCACCTGGGCCTGGCCGAACGGGCAGACTACTGGGACAACGCCGCCCAACTCATCCACCGCAAGATTATGGAACAGGGCTGGAATGAAGAGCTCAACAGCTTCGTGTCGACTTTCGGCGGCCAGGATATGGACGCCAGCCTGTTGCTTCTGCCGGAACTTGGTTTTATCGACCCCAAGGATCCGCGCATGATCGGAACCGTTGCGCAAATCGAGAAGCATCTCAAACGGGGCCGATATATCTTCCGGTACGTTATTCCGGATGACTTTGGTGAGCCGGAAAATGCCTTCACCATCTGCAGTTTCTGGTATATCGACACTATTGCCGCCCAAGGCCGCCTCGACGAGGCGCGGGAGCTCTTTAACGAGCTTCTGGCACGCCGCAACTCCCTGGGCCTGCTGGCAGAGGACCTGGATATACGCACCGGGCCCATGCCCCGATAGCCCGGCAAGTGGTCGACAATGTACTCCACCATTTCTTCCTCGCCGTTGACCCGGTAGACCGGCTGGAGCTGGCCGTTTTGGGCTGAGGCGACGATATTGACGATGAACTCCAGGTAGCGCTCCATGGTTTGGGTGACGCCCAGGCGGTTGAGGGCTTGGACCGTAAAGTAAGCGTCCCGCAGCCAACAATAGCGGTAGTCCCAGTTGCGCCCGCTGTTGGGGGCTTCCGGAATGGAGGTGGTGGGGGCGGCAATAATGGCTCCTGTATCCTCAAAGGCGCTGATCTTGAGGGTGATAGCGGCGCGGATCACCGCATCCTGCCATTCGAAGGGAATCGCCAAGTAGCGGGTCCAGTCCCGCCAGTAGTGCAAGGTTTTGGTGAAATAGCTGGAGGCTACTTCCGCTACGGATTCACGGGGCGCTTCGTCGGGCCCGAAAATCATGGCCAGGGGGCGGTTCAGGACAAAGGAGCGTTCGTCTTTGATGGCGGTGATAGAGGCGTTGGTGGTCAGGCGCACGGCCCGGTCGCCGGATAGATAGCTGATATGGTTGCTGCCTTCGAAGCATTGCAGGGGTTCCAGGCCATTGAGGTGTGTCGGGCGCAGACGGATCCGGATACGGGGAGCGCCACGGATCGCATGGATCCGGCGTACCAGGATAATGGGGCGGAAGGTGCGGCCGTACTGCTTGAAGCGGGGGGCAAAATCGACCACTTCCAGGGCATTGCCGTGCGCATCCACCAAGGTGGTTACCAAAATGGCGGTGTTGGGAATGTAATGCTGTTCGCTATGGCTGTAATCCAGCAGGTCAATGGAAAAAGTGCTTTCAGGGCTGTCTGGGGATTTGCCCTGGAGCAGGGAACAAAAAATCGGGTCGCTGTCGAAGCGGGGCATGCAACACCAGACAATCTGTGCCTGGCGGTTGATTAGTGCTGAGAAGGAGCAGTTGCCGACGACTCCCAGATCCAGATTACTCATGGACAGACTCTCCCTGTACTGTTGTTATCCTTGACGGAGCGGGCGGCGCACCCGAAACAAGCAGGCTTTGCAACCAGCTTTGGAGTGCAGCGGGAGACTGGAGTCTTAGCTGGGCCTGAGTCTCTCCCTCGCCAATCTTGACGGACAGCCCCCTCAACGCATTGACGACGCCAAAGGCATCCTCGTCGGTGACATCATCGCCGGCATAGACGGGCTGCTTGCCTCTAAAAGGGGGCTGGGCCATAAACCTGCGGATCGCTTCTCCTTTATTGCAGCCCTGGGGCTTGGCCTCGATCACTTTCTTGCCCCGTTGCAACTCATAACTGGAAAGCCGGGCGGGTACCAGCTCGGTCATAAACGCCTCGACCTGGCCTTCAAATTGGGGGGCTTGGCGGAAGTGTAAGGAAAAGGAGATTTCTTTATCTTCGAACAAGACGCCCTGGTGCTTGCCGGCGAACTCCTGGGCCAGCTGTTTGGCCCGGGCCAGATCCTGTTGTGATACTGGCGCGCGCTCCAAGGTGCCATCGGCAAACCGGAATTCGGCCCCGTGGATACCTGCGGTTGCGGCTTTAAGGGGTTGAAGGTAATGGTCGATCGTTGCAATGGCCCGGCCGCTGATAATCGCCAAGGCACCGTCGCACGCCTTTTGAAGTTGTTGCAGGATTTGAACTAGTTCGGGATCAACCTTGACCAGGTCGGGTTGGGGGGCAATGTCTGCAAGTGTGCCATCAAAGTCGAGAAAAAAGGCGCAATCCTTGGTTGCCACGTCCCAGGGGCTATCGATGAGGTGAGCTCCTTTCGCCATATAGATACCACGACTGCCGGTTTGGAATACGTATTGCCATTTTGTGCGGGCAACGAATTAACCCGACTCAAGAACTGGTCGTAACGCTTATGAACACTGATGAAAATGTTTTGCAATCAATGAATCATCGTAATCTTGCGGGGTGGGGGGAACAAGGCAGGGGCTCGGATGGCGGCTTGGCTGTTACCGGGGAGAGGGTGGATCTGCCTGGCAGCCGGCCGGATTCCGGCTGCCCAATCTGGTTAACTGTTATTTACAGTTACTGTACCGTCACGTAAACCACTTCGTTATGGCTATGGGAGCCATCGCTGGCGGTGAGCGTTACTTCATAGGTGCCCGGTTTGGTGGCCTTGAACTGGGTGGTGACCCCATTGGTTGGCGTCAGGGTCGCCTGCTGTGCATCTGCAGGAGAAAGCTGCCAGTGGAAAGCGAGCGGGGTGTAATTCTCATCAGTACTGTTGGCGCCGCTGAGTTCCAGGGGCGTGCCGACTTGGGTGACAGGATCGGCGGGGGTGATGACCGCGACCGGCGAGGCGGTATTCTCGCCTTTGGGGTAGTACAGCAGCCAGGGAATCAGCGCATGACGGTCGGCGATACCATCACCGTCGGTATCAGCCGTGATCCGGCGCATCGCCTGCTTAAGGCCGGCGTCGATGTTGACGGCTGCCAGGGTGAGGGAGGTGCCGTTTTTACCCTGGATGTGAAGCTTACTGGAAGCCCGATCGGTCTTGTTGAAATCGAGAATGCCCTCATCGGCAAAATGCATTTTGCCTGTGATGCTGAAGCGGTAGAAGTGATCGACCAGCAGGCTGGCAAAAGGAGCGGTGATGCGGATGTCGCTGGCTTTGATTTCCTGACCGGTTAAATTGTCCTGGATGGACAGGTTCAGGGTAAAGGTTTTGTCTTGGCTGTTGGTCTGGTAGCGGGCTTCACCGTTCAGGGTCAGGTTTTCTTCCTCCGAGGCGAGATTGAAATCCTGAAAGGTGGCCACCTGGGCTGGAATATAAAGATTGTTGCCCAGCTGTCCCAGAGAGGAGGTCATCTTCACCATGCCGTTGGCCGTGGCGGCGGCGTCCTTGCAGTCCAGGTAGGTAATGGTTCGGGTGACCGTATTGGTGTTGTTATCGCCGGAAACTTCCTGGCGGGCGGTGCCGCCAAACGGGCAGTCAGTCGACGTGGGTTCCGTGACGACATTGCGGCTATTGGTTGCCCGATTGCTGTTTGAGCCAAAGCTGGCACTGGTCAGCAGTGGATCGGACCAGAGTTGGGCAAACTTGATGATGTTTTCAGTGGTGTATGCAATCTTGTAGGTGTTGTGATGGATCGGGGCCAGACTGGCGTTTGGGGTGGGAGAAGCCAGGTTGGAGGTAACTGGTGGAGCGGGCTGCTCCGGGTCCTTGTTGCTACTGCTTCCACCGCCTCCTCCACAGGCACTCAATAGCAGTGATGCACTGATAACAGAAATAAATGGTAAGGTATGAAGTGCTTTGCTCATAACTGCTCCTTGTTACTGGCTGATAACTGAAATACCTGTCACCAAAATATAAAGAGACAGTGTGTCACCGCCAAGGCAAAGCGTTAGCAACGATAGTAAATGGATACTATGGGTTGTCTCAAAATAGAGACGGTCGGTGTAACGGAAGGGGATAGTCGTAAAATTCCCGAAGGCTGATCGAGGTGGCAAGTCATGCTTGAGCCACTCGACCAACGAGTTTTTTACGGGAAATAAACCCAGGCTGATCTCACTTTAATCAGCGGGCTAAAAATAAGTCGAGTCAAAATTTAGCTGGCTTCAGCCATCGCAGCAAGTAGTTCGGGATCGCTGTCTCTTTTGGGAGACGGAATGCGCACCCATTCACCCTGATCGTCGATGACCTCATCTCTCGCCCAAAGCTGGAATTCTTCCCAGGGGCAAACCCGGACATCGGAACTGCCACTACCTTCAAGTGTTCGGTACGACACCAGCATCTGGGTGCGTCCTGGAACTTTTCGTAATTTGGTGACCTGGCGGATGATTCGGCGCGGGCCCGTTTGGCCATTGCTGTAATATTTGCCCACTTCAAGGCGTTCGGGGTGTGAGCTTGCCTGGCGGGCGTTTTCGCAGGCCAGTTCAAAAAGCTCGGCCAGATCCTCGGCGGTAATGTCGATATAGGAGTCGAGCTTTTGCATAGCGGCGGTAAAGTCCTCCTGGGTGAGGGACACCGGAACGGAGGGCTGGGAGGCCGCGGGAGCCACATGGCGACGCTTGACCCAGTGGGCCGGATAACGGCGCCAGGGAAACAGGGCATTGAACAGGATGGCAATGGTCAGAATGCTAAGCACGTTCACCAGGATAGGGGTGACCAGATAGGAGTAGCCCATCGCCGCAATTTCCGGCCCACCAATGACTGCAGACAGCGCGGTTGCGCCTCCCGGTGGATGCATGCAGCGGAAGTAGTGCATACAGGCAACAGCCAGCCCCACAGCCAGAGCCGGCGTGAGGGGATGGTCCGGGTAAAGCTGCTGGCAGGTCACTCCGACAAAGGCAGAAATAAGGTTGCCGCCCAACACCGGCCAGGGTTGAGACAAAGCCCCGTGGGGCACGGCAAACAGCAGTACGGCAGAAGCCCCCATGGATGCCACCATCAGCATGATGCCGGCGGTGTCCAGATACCATTGGGATGCCCAGTACACCGTCAGGATGCCGATGAGGGCTCCGATAGAGGAAATCCACTTTTCAATATGACTGGTGGAATTGGACTCAACACCAAACAGGGCGAACAACTCACTCAGCATGCGCTTGATGTAAATCATGGACTTTGCCTGAAAGAACTGCGTGAAAAAGCGCTATATCCTAGTGGCTGGCTGGGACATTAACAACTCTCGCATTATGCTGAATTGTTATGACGATATGTCCCTATACCAATGGCGAAGACTTCCCCCCAGAATAAGAAGTTCGTCTGCAAAGGTATCGGGCCGTCGGGTTCGCGACCCAGGAAAACCCATACCCTGATTTCGACTTTTCCCGGTGCAGGCCGTTCTGCCTGATCACCTTTTCGCCGTCAATCTGACAGGACATCCATCGTGAGCAGTGATTCCCAATCGCAGCGCGAGGGCATTTTCTATGGCCTGAGCGCGTTTTTGCTGTGGGGCGTGATGCCGGTTTATTTCAAAAGCGTTGCCCATATCCATCCGTTAGAGGTGCTGGGGCAGCGCATCCTCTGGTCGTTCGCTTTTACCGCAGTATTGATTCTGGCCTTAAAGCGCGGCGCTCAATTGCGTCGGCTTCTGGGGAACCGCCGCCAGTTGTGCATTCTGACGCTGACCTCCTGCATCATCGGCTTCAACTGGCTGCTGTTTATCTGGGCAGTTGCCAACGAGCGCATGGTGGAGGCTAGCCTTGGCTACTTCATTAACCCGCTGGTCAACATGCTATTCGGCTTTCTGTTCCTGGGGGAGCGTATGAGCCGCGTGCAAACCATGGCGATTGGTTTGGCTGTGGTCGGGGTTGGGCTGGATCTGGTTGTGTTTGGCAGCCTTCCTTGGGTGGCCTTGGCGCTGGCGATTTCTTTCGGGCTATATGGTCTGCTGCGCAAACAGCTTAACGTGGATTCCATGACCGGCATGCTGGTGGAAACCGCTGTCTTGCTGGTGCCGGCACTGATTTATCTGGTCTTTATTGCCGACAGTCCCACCAGCGATTGGTTCAGCAATGCCTGGAGCCTCAACCTGCTGCTGATGCTCTCAGGCCCTGCCACTACGATTCCGCTGATGTTGTTTGCTGCCGCTGCCGTACGGCTTCAGCTCACGACACTGGGCTTTATGCAATATATTGCGCCCAGCATCATGTTCCTGCTGGCGACTCAGGTCTATGGTGAAACCATCAGCCAAGCCAAGTGGATGACCTTCTTGCTAATCTGGGCTGCTTTGGCGCTGTTCAGCTTGAATGCCATTTTGCAGGAAAAACGCCGCCGGGCGGTGTTGGGTGCTGACCGGGGGCAGGTAGCGGAATAAAGCCGTTCAGTTAGGCGGGGATTTCAGTAGACATCATCTGTGCTGACAGACACGCCGGCTGGCGTATATTCCTGTGCGGCTAATATCTTGCAACATGCAATACAGCCAGCGTCTGATGCCTCCGGGTACTCGGTGGAAATCCCCCCTGCCCCCCTTTACAAAGGGGGGAGATGTTACAAAGGGGGGGTATCTGCTTTGCCCAAGGGAAACTAAACGGCTTTCCGGCAATAAATCTCATAACTCCCATGGAATGGCGACATTGGGCTTTCATCCAGAGCATGCCACGCCAGCAGATCTTTTGGATTCAGGGCCTGAACCCGCTGGCGGCTCGTAGGATCCAGATCCACAAAACCCAAAAACTCCAACCCGGCCTCATTGAGCATTTGCTGGATTTCTTGCAGGTTGAACGCGGGCTCATCCAAGGCGAAGAGCAAGTCCCGCGTTCCCGCCAGGGTATAGAAGTCCGGATTGGCGACAATATCTTGCCACAGCCCTAAGGCTGCCTCTTCCATAATCACTTGACGCACTGCCCGCACATTGTCTGGAGTCGCCAGGATGTTGTTGTGCATCAGGCTCGCTCGAGCGTCTTCGATTTCAAGCCGTCCCGCCCGTCGGGGGAAGGTAAAGCGAATCACCCCTTCCGGGCTCAGCAGTTGGGTGAGATGCCGCATGTTGCTGACAATCTGCTCCGGATATCCCAGGGCGGTGCCGCACTCGATGACCTGGAAGCCTTCGTCACCGGGTTGAAGCTCATTTACCTGCAAGCAGGCAAAGCTCATATTGTGCAATTGATAGCGACGACTGGCCTGGATGGCGCAAACCACGTTATCCGGGTTGGGGTCAACGGCGGCAACTTCCACATTGGCGAAGAAGCGGGCGAGGCTGATGGCCCGTTGGCCACTACGACAGCCCGTGACCAAAATCCGCAAGGGCTGGTCGTTGACTGGCTCCGGCAGATAATTGCCGCCCAGCTCCCGGGCCAGTGCCTGGCGGTAATCGGTTTGCGGGTGGGCTCCCAGGGTTTCCCATTTCGGGGCGGCGCCACGTACTACCGGGGTTGCCGCCAATTCTTCGACAGTGCGGCCACCTTTGAGCTCATGTTCCACCAGGTGCTGTTCCGCCAGATCATGAAGGGCGGCCTGAAGGACAGGTTGTGCGGCGACCGGCCAGTCGGCCAGGTCATCCCGGAGCAGGTGGAAGGCATAGGGTTGGCTATACAGTGGTTCGTACATTGCCACCAGCAACAGGGCGCCGATCACATCGCCATGGCGCCAGTCGCGTTTGCTCAGGCTTTCCTGCAGGTCCAGATGCAATTCGTTGAGCAGGATCTGTTCGTCCTGTTTAAAGGCAAAGGCATATCCTGTACGGGCTGCATACTGGGCAAGGGCGCATACCAGTGGCTGGAGGGAATCCCGCAGGTTCCGGGTTTCGAACACTTCCACCAGAATGCTCAGGCGCAGCTGGGTCAGCATGTTTTCAACGAGATGGTTGGGCAGCAGGGAACGTTGCAGGGCGATACGCAGAAGCTGGTCTTGAGCCAAAACATCCAGATCCAGTGCTGGGTTGCTGCCCAGGTTGTACTTGTGGACCAGCAGGCTGCAGGTTAGATATCCCAGCTGGAAGGCATCCATCTCGGTCCAGGTAAAGTATTCCTGAAGGTCTTGATCCAACTCGGCGTCATAACGATCCGCCCAGAGGTTTTGGGCGGCATCGAACAGTGCCTTGCGGCAATAGGCCGGTGCGTAACCTTTGGAGATTAGCGAGCGCAGCCGCAGGAAAGCACCCAGATAGTCCTGGCGGCGCAAATGGGCCAGGGCCACGCCACCATAAGCCTGGGCATTATCGGGCTGAAGTTCCAAAGCCTTGGAGAACAGGGCTTCTGCCTGGTCATAATCTCGGGTAGCGAGGCGGACGTAGGCGAGGTTGATGTAATAGTTGGCATTTGCAGGCGCCAATTCAATGGCGGCCAGCAGATAGCCGGCGGCATCATCCAATTCGCCATTATCCATGCAGATCCGGCCCAGTAGGTTAAGGGCAGCAGCGTTATCCGGAGCCTGCCCCGCCACTTCCTCAGCGAGCATTTGGGCTTGCAGACGATGATATTCACGGGTGTCCAAGTCCATTTCAGCGGAGTTGGATTGGCGGTAATGCTCATTGGCCTCGATCAGTTTGCGGGCAAGCACAGCCTGCTGCGCCTGAGTCAGGGAGACAGCTTGTTGGCTCAGTTGGGACTGATGGTTGGACATGGGGCAAACCTCTTCCGGAATTTTGACGTTTGGAAGTAGGTAAGCGAATACTGTGCCAGTTTTTATGTTTGCCGCCTTTGATCGGGTTTTTGGAGAATGAGGGTGGGGGGCGGACCCGCGTGTCCGCCCCGGCTGTACCCTCAGGCCCGCAATTTCCCTGAAGCCCGAAATAAAAAGCCCCGAACCAGTCGGGGCTTTTGAGGATGCGGCCAGAATTAGCCTTGCAGCAGCTGCAGAACATCCTGCGGCTTGGCGTTGGCCTGGGCCAGTACCGACAAGCCTGCCTGTTGCAACACCCGGGTTCTGGCCAGTTCGGCGGATTCCGCGGCGAAATCCGCGTCTTGAATCCGGGAGCGGGCTGCCGACAGGTTTTCGGTGGACGTGCTCAGGTTGGCAATGGTGGTCTCGAAGCGATTCTGGATCGCACCCAAGTCAGCCCGGAAGCTGTTGATTTCGCCAATGGCATAGTCGATGGCGATCAGGGCCAGATCTGCGCCTTCGCTGGTGCTGATGTCGATGTCGTTCAGGGATATATAGTTATCGGCTGTGACACCTGTGATGGCTGGCAGATCGTCGAGAGTGCCATCCCCGTCCGTGTCCAGGCTGATGGTGACACTAAAGTCGGTGCCTTGCTCCGACGAGAAATAGATCTCTGTGTTGGAGGCATTAAGATAAGCTGATACCCCGGTGTTGGGGGTTTCGGCATTGATCTTGGCCAGAACATCCTGCATGGAAGTCGCGTCAGTGACTTCGATCTGGGTGCCATTGACGTTCACATTGAAAGACAGAACTTCCCGTCGGGCGAACTGATCAGCCAAGCTCAGGCTGGCTTCATCCAGGGTTGTTTGAACCTGACGGGTCACAGGATCCGGCGCGGTACTATCAGTGAGTTGGCCAGTGAAGCTGAATTTGCTGTCGGACTCGTTGGTGAAGACCAACTCTCCTGTGACGGCATCAATGGAGGCCGTCACGTCCGTTACGCCCAGATTGCCCAATTCAGTATTGATGGCGCCAGCCAAGGCACCAGCGTCGGCGCCAGTGGCGGTGAAACTAATCAGGGTGCCCCCGAAGTTTCCGCTCATGTTGAGCTCTAAAACGCCAGTCAGACCAGTCAGACTGAAGCTTTCACTTGTCGGACGTGTGACCATGGTATCAGTCAGTCCAGTTGTTTGGGCAACCACCGCCCCCAACTGGCTCCCCCGAGCATCCCCACCCCGAACGGAGATGGTTTCACCGGCATTGGCGCCTACCTGGAAGTTCTGCACGCCGAAGGTACCGTCCAGTACTTTCAGGCCGTTAAAGGAGGTTTGGCTGGCAATCCGGTTCACTTCGGCAATACGCTGTTGCACCTCTTGGTTCAGTGCCTGGCGGTCGGAGTCGGAGTTGGTGGCGTTGGCGGCTTGAACGGCCAGTTCACGAATCCGCTGCAGGTTGCTGGTGACTTCGTCCAGCGCGCCTTCCGCGGTTTGGGCGAGGGAGATGCCGTCGTTGGCATTACGCACTGCCTGGGTCAAGCCCGTGATCTGGGAGGTGAAGCGCTCGGAAATGGCCAGGCCGGCCGCGTCATCCTTGGCAGAGTTGATCCGCAGGCCGGAAGACAGCCGCTGCATAGCCACATCGCCGGCAGACTGGCTGTTGTTCAGGTTACGCTGAGCATTCAGAGACGCAATGTTAGTGTTGATAATCTGAGGCATGTTGATTCCCCTTATCTTGAACGTCTGCCGGACAATCGGTTCTCTGTTGCCTTTACGACCGGCCCTGGTTGTAAGTGGTGATTACTCATCTGTCGGTAATCGGACGGCAATTGCCGCTGTTGCCATGAAGTATTCAAGACTCGTGCCAACTGTTGGGTGTGGCAGGTTAAATTGCTGATTTTGCGGTGATATGGTCGGGTTTGAGGGAGCTGGCTGGCAGCGGCAGTGGCGGCAATTTGTCCAGTTTGAGCGGCAAGGTTTGGCTTGGGCGACAATAATTTGCCGCCTCATCCTCCCTCGAATATGGCTCTGCCTGTCCATCGGGTGTTATATCCGCTAACATTTCGGACTCTGCAATTCCTGGAGTAGCTGATGACATCCTCCTTTTACTGGCACGATTACGAGACCTTCGGAGCTGACCCCCAACGAGACCGACCTGCCCAGTTTGCAGGTGTGCGAACGGACTTGGATTTGAACATCATTGGTGAGCCCCTGGTTATCTATTGCCAGCCGGCGGAGGACATGTTGCCTCAACCGGAAGCCTGCCTGATTACCGGCATCACTCCCCAGAAGGCGAGGGAGGAGGGTTATATAGAGGCAGAGTTTATCCGCCAGATCCATGAGGAATTCTCCCAGCCGGGCACCTGCGTGGTGGGGTATAACAACATCCGCTTCGATGATGAAGTGACCCGCCATACCCTCTACCGGAACTTCTATGATCCCTATGCCCGGGAGTGGCAAAACGGTAACTCCCGTTGGGACATCATTGATATGGTGCGCCTGGCCTATGCCTTACGTCCTGAAGGTATCGAGTGGCCCCGCAAGGATGATGGTTCGCCGAGCTTTCGGTTGGAGGATCTGACCCGAGCCAATGGGATTGTGCATGAGGCAGCTCACGACGCTATGTCGGATGTCTATGCCACCATTGCAGTGGCCCGTTTGATCCGGGAAAAACAGCCCAAACTCTTCCAGTATGTCTTTGAGCAT